>JAUVIY010000269.1 GCA_030592625.1 Spirochaeta sp.
CAAGCAGGAAGCATATGCCACACTTCGAGCGGCCCTCATTACCCTGGCCAAGGTATCGGCTCCCTTCGTGCCTTTTATCTCGGATGAAATCTATCTGAACCTCAGAAACGACAATGATCCTGAGTCCGTCCACCTATGCGATTGGCCCGAAGCCTCTCAATTTCTGAAGGACGAAGTACTCGGGATGAAAATGGATGTAGCCAGGAGAACCGTCAGTTTAGGTCGGGCTCTCCGTAATGCTCACGAACTGAAAATCCGCCAGCCCCTGAAAAGCCTCTATGTTGTAACCCGTGACAAGGATGAAAGGGCTGTACTCATTGAAATGGCCGATCTTATTGCTGAAGAACTGAACGTCAAGGATGTACAGTTCCGGGAAAATGAGGAAGAGCTGGTCGAATACTCGGTAAAAGCCAATTTCAAGGTCCTCGGCCGTAAACTCGGCAAGGACATGAAAATCGCTGCGGCCCGGATTGCATCCTTGAGATCAGGGGAAATCAAGAGTCTGATGGAAGGAGCCACCCTCTCGGTTGATTTTGAAGGGAGTCAAAACAATGTGCTTGAGCTCACATCAGACTCGGTCGAAGTGAGGCGCAGCGAGAAAGCCGGACTGAAAGTATTGAATGAAGGTTCACTCACTGTGGCACTGGATCCTGAGATTACCCCTGAACTGATGGCTGAGGGACTTGTCAGGGATCTGGTTCGCGGAATACAAAATCTGCGTAAGGACAGCGGCCTTCAGGTTACGGACCGAATCACCGTTCGTGCCGATGGTCCGGAGGAAGTCCGGAATGCCACCGATTCCTTCAATGAATACCTGACCGGAGAAACCCTTTCCGAATCATTCGTGTGGACGGATCTCCCCGAAAGCTGTAATGATTCTACAGTCGTTTCCGTCGGCGAATTCACTGTGCGAATCGCCATCGAAAAAAAATGAGGTGGTAGTGAGCATGACAGGTAAGAAGATATTTAAAACCCTGTTGCCTTTCATTTTATTGCTCATCCTTCTGGTATCTTCGTGTCGGACCCTTCCTGAGGGACCCTATCCTGACATTGTCGATTGGCTTCCGACGGAGTCGGACATCATCATTCGAATGGAAGTACCCGGGAATGAGGATCTTCTTAACCTTATTATCGCCAATGCCGGACTCGATCCGAAGAAGCTATCGAACGTGATAGACCGTACAGTACTGGTCGCCGTCGGTCTTGAGTTTGATGAAGCTCAGGATTCGAATCCAATTGATACCCTTCCGATACATCTGGCTTCGATAGGGATCTGGCCGAGGAATTTGATGGGAAGCGCACTGGGCAGGGACTGGAAGAAATCCGGACTCGGCAGGCATCAATGGACAGGTCCGGGTAATCTGGAACTGACGGCTCTCTCGAACAATGAAATCATCCTTTCCAGGGGCAAGACCGATGTATTGCTGGAAAGGTTGGAAACAGGCGACAAGAATCCCTGGATTCAGAGAGCCGATAACCTGCAGAACGGAGCTGACCTGGCTGTATGGATAACCGATCCTGATATTATACTCGGAGTTATTCCGATGCTGCCTGCAACGAATCCCGACGGTACACCGGTAATTGATATGATCGGATTGGTACTCCGGAAGGTGGATGGAAATAAGTATGCTCTCTTCCTCAGAATCTACCCGACCGATTCCCGTCTTTCCGGGTCAATCTCGTTTGCTCTGCGATTGGGACTTTCCGCACGATTCGGTATGTCCCCGGATCCCGAAGAGAGGGCATTGCTTTCCGAGCTTGTCGTAGAAGTGGGAACAGGAGAAGTGACACTCATGCTGCCTTCCTTAAGCATGGATATGCTGGATGGTTTTCTTAAGGATTTGAATATTTTACAAGTGGTGGAGTAATGATAGCCGTTGTTGACTATGAAGCCGGTAACCTGACCAGTGTTGAAACCGCCCTCCGCCATCTGGGAGCCGACTTTACCGTCACATCGGACCCGGAAACCATTATTCGCTCCGACAAAGTCATATTTCCCGGTGTCGGAGAAGCCCGCCATGCCATGGGCGTTCTGTCCGGCCGGGGGCTTGATGAGGCCCTGATAACATTTGCCTCCACCGGCAAACCTCTCTTCGGGATATGCCTTGGCTGCCAGATCCTCCAGGATCATTCAGAAGAAAGGGACACCGACCTACTCGGACTCATACCTGGGGATGTCAGACTCTTTCCTTTCGATAAAGGCATGAAAGTTCCACAGATCGGCTGGAATACCGTTATTCATGATGCTTCTTTACTATTCGAGAGCATACCCCAGGAAAGTTCTTTCTATTTTGTTCACTCCTACTATCTTTCAACGAAACTCCCGGATGGTAGTGATTCACCGTGGATTGCAGGCCGATCTGATTACGGAATACCCTTCGCAGCCGCCGTACATCGCGACAATATCTGGGCAACACAGTTTCATCCGGAGAAAAGTGGTCCCAAAGGACTGAAACTGCTTCAGAACTTCATCGAGAGGATTGGCTAGATGTTTCAAAAAAGAATTATTATCTGCCTGGATGTCCGGGATGGAAAAACCACCAAAGGTGTTCAATTCAAGGGTAATGTCGATATCGGGGATCCGGTGGGGATGGCGGAAGATTATTACCATCAGGGTGTTGACGAGCTGGTTTTCTATGACATAACGGCTTCCGCTGAACGGCGGGGCATCATGATCGATGTTGTCCGCCGGGTTGCCGAGAAAATCTTCATTCCATTCTGCGTCGGCGGAGGTATCGGTACAGTCGATGACATGAGTGCCGTCATCATGGCCGGTGCCGAAAAGGTCAGTGTGAATTCTGCAGCCGTGCGAAACCCGGGAATTATAACCGGGGGTGCCAATCGATACGGATCCCAGTGCATCGTTCTGGGTATGGATGCCGAAACCGATTCCACCATGCCGTCGGGATACGGCATCGTCATCGATGGTGGTCGGGTGAAAACCGGAAAGGACATGCTTGAATGGGCCAGAGAAGCCGAAAATCTCGGTGCTGGTGAAATCGTCCTGAATTCAATCGATGCCGACGGAACCCGCGACGGATACGAAATAACCGCCACACGGCTGGTAAGTGAAGCAGTCGGCATCCCGGTTGTCGCATCCGGCGGTGCAGGTGTACCCCGTCATCTGACAGAGGTACTCACCGAAGGGAAAGCCGATGCGGCACTGGTGGCCAGTATGGTGCATTACGGGGAATATTCAGTGGAAGCCATAAAAAAGGAATTGTCGGAATCAGGCGTCCCGGTCCGTATGGATTAACGGTCGCGGGACAATAAACCGTAGGTATCGTTCATTCTTTTTACACTCCACCGTTGTCTTTTCCGACAGTATTCGGCAAAGCGGATCAAGCCCTTCTTCGGTATCGATGCACGAAAGACTGATTTTCATTGATCCGTCCGGTGAATACAGCTTGATGCAGGGTAAATAATCCGACTCCATATCCAGAAATTGCCAGTCGCCACGATGTGTTCCTCGGACCAAGTATCCAGTTCACGCTCCAGGTGATCAATATTCTCGCTACCGATAAAGACAAGGCGAACTGCCAGACCGACAGATCCGAATATTCGAGTCAACCGAACGAGCTCCGGCTTTATCAGATCGCTTGACTTGAGCCCATATTCAGAACTGCCAGAATCCGCCAGAGATGTTCTGATTCCGGCCGGTCTTTGAGAATCATATGCATTCATAATAAATAATAAAAAAATGATGATTCAACAATATTTTGTACGATTTATATTTTTTTCATGGAATACCGGGCAACGGGTCATTCAGTTCCATACTTGCTTCAGAGGCCTGACTTTTAGTATATTCCTTGTGTTATGCCAACTTACGATTATGAATGCCGGTCATGCGGTCACAACTTCGAGACTTTTCAGAGTATGTCTGAGAACCCTCTGACGGACTGTCCGGAATGCGGGAAAAATAAATTACGCCGGCTCATCGGCGGAGGAACCGGGATCATTTTCAAAGGATCCGGTTTTTATGTGAATGACTCCAGAAAAGGATCTTCTTCGTCAATATCTTCTTCCGACAGCGTAAAATCCTCCACTAAGAAATCCGATTCCTCGAACAACAAAGCCAGCGCTTAATTCTCAAGCATCCTTCCAATGGCATCAAACCGGAAGATTTCAGATCCATCAACAGCTTTCTCAATCAATTCCTCCAACCCCTCTATACTTTCATATATCAAACGTTCCGTAATAACGTCAGGACGTGTGAGTGGTTTGTCCGGGCTGAACAGTGTACAGCAGTCATCGAAAGGTTCCACAGC
>JAUVIY010000021.1 GCA_030592625.1 Spirochaeta sp.
CGCATCGCCGCCGCACTGGGACTCGTTCAGAACCTTGCGGCCCTCAGGGCACTTGTCAGCGAGGGAATCCAGAAAGGACATATGGCTCTCCATGCACGCAGATTGGCCTATGATGCCGGTGCCAGGGGAGATGATATTCCGGATTTTACCACCGTAATCCATTCGGAGGAGATACGCGGCAGAGAATTAGCCACCCGGCGTTTCACCGAATGGGTGGATAGGAAAGATGACGGTACCGAATAACATGCCGTGCAAAGATAACGGTATCATCGGAAGTGCTGTATCGAGTGCACATCCCAGCCTTGCCCTCATCAAGTACTGGGGTAAACAGGACGGAACCAGGAATATACCGGCTACGCCGTCCCTGGCAGTTACCCTGGATGGTCTCACAACCAAAACCCGGGTCGATATCAACAGGCCTGTTGATGGGAGAAAAGAACCGGACCGCGTCTTTCTTGAAGGAATATTACAAAAGGAAGATCGATTCGCCCCATTTTTTGCGGGATTCAGAAAACTGACAGATACAATGAAACCCGGGATGGGACGTTTTATCGTGACGGCACATAGCTCATCGGATTTCCCCACAGCGGCGGGACTGGCCAGTTCAGCCAGTGGATTCGCCGCATTATCATGTGCCTGTGCTGCCGCTGCCGGTCTCGAATTATCGGCTGAAGAGTTATCCGCAATGGCCCGTATCGGCTCGGCTTCGGCCTCCCGTTCCATCTATGGTGGTTTCACTCGTCTTGATGCCGGTTCCCATATCGCCGAACCTCTCTACGGCGAGAACTGGTGGCCCGATTTCCGGATCATCGTCCTAGAACTGGAAAAGGGTCCGAAAAACCTTTCATCCCGACAGGCCATGGAGAGAACCCGCCTCAATTCCCCGTATTACCAGGCTTGGATCGATGACTCAGAGCTATTGATGGACCGGTCTCTTGATGCCCTCAGAGGAAGGGACCTTGATGCGCTGGGACCTCTGATTCGAAACAGTTATTTGAGGATGTTCGCCACAATGTTCGCAGCTGATCCACCGATAATTTACTGGAAGCCCATCAGCCTGGCCATCATCCAACTCTGTGACACTATGAGAAGCGAAGGATTCTCTGTCTGGGAAACCATGGATGCCGGGCCGCAAGTGAAATTGTTCTGCCTCAAGAATGATGTGAAAGCAATCCGGAACCGTCTTATCGGAGAATTGAACGATCTGAACATCAGAATATGCCGACCCGGCGGCCCTTCTTCGGTTCAAAACCGAAACGAAACATGACCGGACGACATGATGAACGCTGGAGTGCACCGGGAAGTCTGCTCATCGCCGGTGAGTATCTGGTAACGGAAGAAGGCGGCTCCGGTCTGGCCTTGGCCGCCGGCGGTCGTGCTCAACTCCGGATCGAGTCAGCCTCCCTTGAGATGGAAGGTCGAAGGGCCGGAAAAGCTGAATATTGGACACCGAGTAACAATAACAATGGCTCCCTGGCCTCGGCAGTATGGATTGAGTGCTCGAAAAACGGCAACAGGCCTGCTGAAGATTCAAGAAATGAATGGTATCATACCCCAGGGCAGAGCCCTGGACCCGGAGTCGCTCAAGCGACTCCCTGTTCCGCGACAGAGCCGCAGGGTATGAAACCATGCTTTCCCTGCGCTCATTCGGATCAAGGGTCGTACCGGAGGCGAGAGCCGAGGAACGATCCCGACAGAATGAACAAGTTCACTCCTCTCATTTCGCTTGGGAATAAACTCACCGTTGATACCGACATCTTCTATGATGGGCAGGGGCGGAAACTCGGTTTTGGCTCCAGCGCCGCTGCAGCCCTCCTCTACACCCGCGGACTATGTGCATCCCTGGACATCGAACAGGTTGCCGGGAGCGCCCTGAGGGCTCATCGCAAATGGCAGGGGGGACGTGGCAGCGGTTACGACATTCTTACCTCGGCATACGGTGGCGCCGGTCACTTTACCGGGGGAATTATCCCCTCCTGGAGTCCCCTTCAATGGCCCAAGGGGTTGAACAGCTGGATTATAAAGGGACCCGGTCCCGTAAACAGTCCGCAGGCGGTGGATCGGTACAGGGCCTGGAAACAGAAATTAGGAATCCAATGGGATCGAATTCCTGTTATTGTGGATTTATTACAGAGCGTACTGGAAGCCTATCAGTTTCTGAGCAGCGTTACAGAGCCTGATCCTCGGGATTTCCTGGAAATACTTAATCGGATGGCTGTCCGGGGATCCCGTCTCGGCAATGAACTTGGAGTTCCGGCGATACCGGTTATACCTGATGGATTCTCCAATAATACCAAACCATGGTACCGCCCCGGGGCCGGAGCATCAAAATGTCTGGGGGCTGGTGATGAAATCATTCTGCTGATGACCCTTCCCGACGGATTATCCCGAACAGAGGAAGCGGTACTTCGAAAACTCATGCTCAACGGCAACGCCGTTCTTCTCCGAACTGAAACAGCCGGTCTGAAACGTGAGGGTCCCTCATGACCCGTAAAAGCATCGGCCGGGGAAAACTCATCCTGTTCGGCGAACACGCCGCGGTATATGGCCATCCAGCAGTCGGGACATCACTCCCCTGTCGAACGGAACTCAGCTGGGAACCGGGGGTCTGGACTTCAGATCAACAAGCATCCAATGAAAAAGGCAGGGATCGGGAGGTTTTTCTCGCACTTCTTGAAAGTGCCCGGGTTACCGTTCCGGATAATGGGTTAACCGAGGCAGGAGTATGGCACTGTAATGGAGATGTCCCAAGGGTCGGTGGCTTCGGATCTTCAGCGGCACTCTGCGTTGCCATTTCCAGGATTGTCCTGAACCGTCTGTCGGATACTTACAATCGTGATGTTCATCTACTGGCCAACCGACTGGAAAAACGTTTTCACGGAACTCCTTCGGGAATAGATACGGGTATGTCCGCCGATAACGGACCAGCCGCCTGGATGAAATCCAAAAACGGGCTGCCTGAACGATATCCAATTGAAATACCGGAATTAAATATCATTTATGGCGCCCTACACCGATCCGGTTCGACAGCTGATTCAGTGGGCCGTCTGCGTCGACTGATAGAATCCGGGAATTCCACGACCACTTCCGCGATGGATCAACTGGGAGATATCGCCACAGGATTCATCAATGCTGCTGCTGACGGAGAAACCTTTGGCCATCAGGGGGATTTTCCTGGTCTGGTGGCGGATCTGGTGAATCGGGCCCAGGGGATTCTGGCTTCACTTGATCTCTCGACTTCTAATCTTGAGGTACTGCTGAATCTTGCCGGGAAAACTGGAGCCATCGGCGGAAAGCTCAGCGGCGGCGGATTGGGAGGAGCGTTTTATCTCTGCGCTTCGGATCGATTGTCTCGTGACCGGATTCTCGATGCGCTGCCGGAACAGCTCACAAGGAAGGGAATTGAGCTATTGGTACCGCTGACACCACTGGATTTCGGGGTTATTCATGAGCCTGAAAGCCTTCCCCGAAAACCTCACGGGCGTCGGTAATGTACACGAAGGCATCCGGATCGATGTCTTTGACGATGCGCTTGAGCCTCGGAACCTGCCGTGATTTCAATACACAAATGAGAACTTCTTTACGATTACCCGTATAAAGGCCGCGACCTTCGAGGCCTGTGACTCCTCTGTCCAGCTCTGTAAGAAGGCTTTTGGCCACTTTGTCAGATTCCTGAGAAATAATATGGGCGGCTTTAGTGAAATTTATACCGACGATGACGCTGTCGATAACTTTTGTAGTAACCACCAGGGTAACAACCGCATATAGGGCCAACTCATAACTGCGGAATACAACAGCCGCTGTAAGAACAACCAGAATATCAATCAATAGCAAAACTTGAGCGATGCTGATGAAAGGAACACTGTTATGAATAATCCTGGCGGCAAGGTCGGTTCCTCCGGTTGTTGAATCCTGGCGGAAGACAAGACCGAGTCCTACTCCCATTATGGCCCCTCCGGCCAGTGCGGATAGAAGAAGATCGTCAGTAATGGGACTTATTGAAGCGAACAAATCTATGAAAAGCGAAAGAAATATGGTTGCCATCAGGGATCTCAAACCAAAACCGCTTCCGATCAGACGGAAACCAATGAGAAAGAGGGGGACATTGAGTGCCAGTGCTACAAGCCCCACAGGCCAACCGATCCAGTAATGAATCACGGTTGCCAGACCGGTAATCCCACCTGCGGCGATCCGGTTGGGTACCAGAAAAATGGAGATGGCCAGGGCAGTGAGGGCACATCCTGCAATGAGTATAACGGTACTCAGTACATCCCGGCTGGT
Source organism: Spirochaeta sp. (assembly GCA_030592625.1). GTDB lineage: Bacteria > Spirochaetota > Spirochaetia > DSM-2461 > DSM-2461 > UBA2779. The sequence continues at coordinate 4,282 of JAUVIY010000021.1, forward strand.
CGGCTTCCTGATTTTCATTACCTAGAAACCACGAGCCGATCGGATACCGTTCCAGGCTTCCTGGATTTCCTGAAACTTTTTGTTGGCAAGTTCCGTAAAATCCTTAGGTAATCCCTTTGCGGCGATTTTATCCGGGTGATACTCGGAGGCCTTCTTCCTGTAGGCTTTGCGGATGTCGGACTCAGAGGCTCCCTCGGTTATCCCGAGGGTTTCATACGCGGCTTTCAGTGATGAGGTCCCGGCGCTGTAACTTGCACTGCCTCCCCTTGAACTCGAGGATCCGGAACCGACGCCGTACCGCATCTTGAGAGACTCGTATGATCCGGGTCGGTATCCGAAGATTGCCGCCGTTTCCCGCATGAGACGGTCTTCTTCCGGATGAAGGCCACCCTCTGCGGCGGACACTCTGACCATAATAATAAGCATCATTTCCAGGAGCTGAGGTCGGTTTCTGAATGTTTCGGCGGCTCGTCGAGCATACATTCCCATTGGAACGTTACCCGCTGCAGCCTTCCTGAAGATCTCAAGAGCAGATGCCACACTTGAGGGATCGGAAATACGAAGCTCGTTTACGACAACGCTTCGGAATATTTTTTCTTCTTCCGGGCTTAAATGCCCGTCGGCGGCCGCCAATCTGCCGAGCATGGAAAAAAGAGTTTCCATGAATACCGGACCATCTGAACCGGTATTGTAGCCCCATCCCGAAAACCATCCGGAATTTCCTTCTCTTCTGGCGGAACCACGGAATACACGTACACCGATTCTCGATCCGATTGAACTTCCGATCAAGGCAAACAGGATTCCGACCAGGGGTCCCCCGAGGTAGCTTCCGAGTAGAAATCCAATTATGCCTCCGATTAGGGATGCGGGATTGATCAAAAGAGTATCTCCTGTCCAGACGCCTCAGACGGCGTATTCTTGATACGTCAGGATAAAAAATTAAACAATTCCGGTGAAATGGACAAGTTACAAAGAAGAAAGAGGGAGTTTTAATCCCGTGGCTGAGCCGTTAAAACTAAAGAAGCGCCGTTGGTGAGGATTACTGCAGATTTCTCGTATGGAATCTCCAGATTACCGGTAATGAGGGTAAATCGGATATCGAAACTTAAAGTACCAGGGACAGCTTCAAACAGAATATCCACCGATTCACCGTGCCTGATATATCGCCCCGAGAGAACATCAGAGCCCCAGTCTCCATCTGTGATGGAACTGATCCGAAGAGATATTATGGTGGAACCGGTCCTGTTTGTAAGAGTAATGCTACGTTCAGCACCGGCGATAAGCGCCAGTCGGGCCTGATGCTCCGGGCCAACGGTGAGCTTGCCCGTCATCGTCGGCATTACATCATACAGAACGTATACCACACCTTCGGAGTCCAGCATCCGGAATGCCCAGGGAGAAGGACCGATAAGTTCAAGGGATAACGATTCACCATCCAGCATCACCAGGCCGGGAATGAGATCGTCGCCCCATTGGTCGCTCTCCGCCGGAGCGGCCTGAATCAGTTCAATTACAGCGCCGGTCCGATTGATAACAGTGAGTGACTCGGAAAATATGGAGATTCCCGCGAAAATCAGGAACAGTCCCATAAATACCGTTCGAGGTCCGCAGGTCAGCTTCATGCTTCTTCCACCTCGCTAACCTGTTCATACTGATACTGGTATTCGAGTATAGCAGCTTTGATATTGGCAAAAAACAGAGGGAAAATGACATTGTAGAAATAGTAGGCCTGGTGGGTAATACCTTTGTTCAAGTCGTATGTTCTCTGGACGGAGGCTCTCATCTCCGCCATCCAGCGGTCATACCCGGAGAATCCCCCATCATCATCGTGTTCCGGCAACTTTCGTCCCTTCACAGAGTCCTGGAGCTTGCCCAGGTGCTCAAGCAGATCGAAGAGTTTATGATCCTTGGTAATCCGTATTCTCAGCTCCGCTTCATTTCCATCATGTTTCATCAGCATTGCCTTGTACTTGCCGGGGAACATGATTCTGTACAGTGAATCCTTTCGGATTCGGACCTTCATCTTGTCAAAAAGGGCTTCGAGCTGATTGATGACAAAGTGATTTCCCCGATAGTATTTAATGAAATTAACAATGTCGTCGGCACCTGTTTCGCCCCTTGTGAGAAGGAGTTTCGACTGGTCCCTGATACTTTCGGGCAGGGAAGGATTGACCTGAATACTGTAGGTTTCGAACTCGGCGTTCTTCTTGTCCTTTAGATACACCATCGCCTTCTGGAACAGCTCATCGAAAGCAATATTCCTGTAAACGCTGCCAAGAGCTTCAGCTTCCCGCTTGATTCGCCTGTGATACTCGCTCGTTATACCGTTATCCTTGAGGATCTTGAAGAAATCGGCAGTGATTCGTAATCCTCCGATCGGAGCGGAGGACTCCATCCTCTTGGCTTCGATGACAGGCATACCGATGACGTCCCACTGCTTTGCGCCGTCAGGGCCGAAGTTACCAATTAAAACCTCGCCGAGTGATGCGCCTACCCGAATTCTAATCTGAAACAGAGCATTGAAGGATGCCGACGCGTAACCTTGTCTGAGTTCTCCAAGGATTTGGTAGGCTTCGAGTATGGCGTCAACCGTGGATCGGTCTGAAATCTTGTTCAGGTAATTATGATTCGTCTTATTGAATAGACTGCTGACCCTCTGCAGCTCCACACATGTGTAGAACAGCTCCCGGGCGATGAATTTAACCGTATCGTCCTCATCCATTTCTTTCACCAATGGATCTATGGGACCTCCGTAATGAAACATAAGACTGTCGCCTTCAATCTTGTTCAGATATCCACCGTGCTTACGGAGAACCCAGTTGAAAGCCGAATACAGCCCATTGAGAACCGTCTGGTTCTCCGGTGGGCTGAGGAACTTGGATAGCAAGGTATAATGGGAGATGTCCAAAAATCCGATGGCGATAAGTGTTTCATTGGATTTGGTGTGTATGCCGCCGGCCTCAACGATAGCTTCCACCAACTGTATGGGAAGGTAAAAATCTTCGATTTTCCGTCTGAGGGTGAGTTCATCGGAAATATGTTTTTGTTCAGCACTGCTTTTCATTGATGATACTATAATAATGACATCTCAAGTGGACGTCATGCTGTTTCTTTCTCTTCTGTTTACATTATGACCTCTCAGAGTAGATAATCCGTTAAGAGTTAAACGAGAGGTTTTATGATCCTGAACGAAAATGTTGATCGGAAAATTATACCGGTAGCCGGCGGCAAGGGCGGTGTCGGCAAAAGCGTCATTGCTGCGAATCTTGCCCTTAGCATGTCCATGTTCGGAAAAAAGACCATTCTTGTTGACCTCGATCTCGGCGGATCCAATCTGCACACACTTCTCGGAATACGCAATATCAATCCGGGCATCGGGAACTACGTTTCCGGTCGGAATTATTCGGTGAATGAGCTTATTTGCCCCACAGATTGGGAAAATTTGTATTTTATACCTGGAGATGTACTGGTCTACGGTATTGGAGAACTCACAAAATCGGTAAAGGCAAGAATAGTCAAAGGCCTGTTGGATATCGACGCCGATTACATCATCGTCGATCTGGGAGGGGGAACCAACTTCACGGTTGTTGATTTCTTTCTCATCTCCAATTCGGGGCTCATTGTGACGACACCACAGACAACCTCGATAATGAACGCCTACTCGTTTCTGAAAAATTACGTGTTTCGTTTCCTGCAGCGGGCCTTCGCTACCGACAGGGAAATTACGGCCTACCTGAAGAAAGTACTCAAGGAACGGCGCCCCGGAGGTCGAAAAACAGTAACAGATATGATTACCGATATCATAGGAATAGATCCCGTCGCCGGCGAAAAGGCCGAAGCATTTCTGGAAGTGCTGCAGCCAAAGCTCATATTGAACATGATTCATGGCATTGAAGATGTGAGTCTGGCCGAAGGACTCAGGGATCTCTGCTCCCAGAACCTGTCAATCAACCTGGAATGCCTCGGAACTGTCATGAACGATGAAATGGTGAACCGCTCCATCAACAGCCAGCGCCCATTTATTCTGGATAATGAGGATGGCATTGCCACAGAAGAGATTCACCGAATCTCTCAAAAAATTATACAGAGCAGCAATTTTCCGGAAATGCCCCTGGAACTTGACTACTATGCGGACTCCTTCGAGCTGGCCCAAATCGAAATGGAAAATGACCTGGCCGCGCTTCAGGGAGTTGAAGAAGAATCACCCGAATCCGAAGGTTATGACATAGATAAGCTCCTGGAACTCATTCGCATACAGCAAAGTAAGATTCAGGAACTGCAGAGTACTCTGAAAATGCTCTCAATAAACGGCTGAAGCCTGTAACCGATTATTCGATACCGAAGGGTACCATAACCTTTTCCAGCGGATCTTCGAGTTTTTTGCAGGCATTCTTGGCATCAGAGCGGCTGTTACTGAGGGTTTTCCACAGGGACTGTTCAAAGAAACCCAGAAGGGTACGGGAAGCAGATTCATCTTTATACACCACATATGAGGTATTCAGTCCTGTTTCATTGGCAATGGTGAAAGAAGAATATGTTTCTACCGGTTCTTTTGCAATCATCACCTTTTCCTGACGCTTGGTACTGAATATCTCCAGCTCCTTGTACCTGTAGGGAATACGATGACTATCATCACGATACGCAGGTTCCACGTGCTTGGCGCTATAGTTAAGGGGTTCAAACAGCAAATACAACTTCCTGCCGTCAGCCTGAAACATGATTCCCTCATCAATCTGATATATATCTTTTACGTTTCCATAAGAAATGACTTCATATCTCGCATAACGGGATGAGTCATCAAGAAGTTCTGTAATTATGAAACCCCCATCACGGGGTAACTCGCCACTGGTATAAGCTTCAAAAAGATCGATAATTTTGGCCATACATTCTCCTTCCTAAAACTGAGTATAGATAGGCTGTTAACGCTTGTCAATTTTACCTCATAACTCATAATATCTCCCATGGAACTTCGCCGAGCACTCACACTATTCAGACTCAAGGGCCGGGTGCCCATGGAAAATCTGAACTCATCGTTCCGTGAACTTGTTAAAAAATATCACCCCGATAAGGTCCGAGAGTATCCCGAATGGGCTCATGAAAGGATGGCTGAAATAAATGACGCGTATGAAACACTGGCGGCCTGGCTGGCAAAACCACAGGTTCGAGAGAAGAAAGAGGTCCATGTCGATGAAACCTACAGGCCTGAAACTGGAGCTGTTCACCCCGAGGATCCGGACAAGGAAATATTTCGTAAAGAAATCTCACAGCTTACTGCGAAAGAAGAGAGAAGCTTCTATCCGATATTCAACCGGTTTCTCGACGGCCTTGGAATCTATTATCAGTATGGATTGGAAAATCCAGCTTATCGCGGTGAGGGAGTCAGGCGATTCCGTTTCAGGGAGGCGTTCAGAAACGTGAAAAAAGCCAGAGATGATCTGGAAAAATTATCTTCAAAAAACCGGCATCCTCTCTTCAAAGCCACTGCACGATTTGCCAGGCTCACAGTTGCCGAAATGGATCTTGGTGAACCGGCACTTCAGGACAGAATGACCTTCCGTCGATTCGATGATCGGCTCAGATCGGCGAGAAGAAGCTTTGATGATGCACTGAAGGAGATTCTATTCCCCGAACTGATTCCGAAACATCTTCGCGGGCGGGCAATCTCGGGTCTTTATTCCTGCTATACTGCTTTTGTCCTCTACGTCACAGTGTTCACTGAGGGTGACAGGCGAAATGCAGGAATATTAATGACTGCCAGGTACGATGCATTCATGGACCTGGTGGAAATGAGAAATGACGGTATTCTTAGATTCTGAATATCGTTGAAAAAAGGCCGCCTCAATTGAGACGGCCCTATCATTTTGAAAGGTATATCTACTCGTTTTCCAGATCCTTAAGGTTCTTCTGCGCAATAGCCAGTTTGGCTAACGGAATACCGTACGGAGAACAGCTGACGTAATTGAGACCCGCATCCATACAAAATGGAATATTCTCCGGTTCCGCACCGTGTTCGCCACAGAGGCCACAGGAGAGATCCGGCTTAACGTAACGTCCGCGCTCGGTAGCCATACCAACAAGTTCTTTCACCGGCTCCTGTAGATACTGGAACGGATTCTTGTCCAACAGGTCGTACTCGTTGTAATCGGTGAAAAACGAGTTGAAATCGTCGCGGCTCAGACCCAGACAGGTTTGGGTAAGGTCGTTGGTACCGTAACTGAAGAAGTCCACATAATTGGCGATCTTGTCGGCCAGCAGAGCTGCTGCAGGAAGTTCAATCATCGTACCGACTTTGTACTCGATTTTCTCTTCTCCAAGCTTTTCTCTGAGTTCTTCCTCAATCTGCCTGATACCGACGATTTCAAATCCCTCGATGCGCTTCCCGAAACGAACAGTTTTCACTTCCCGTGGGCTCATGATGATCGGAATCATGATTTCCGGTTGACAGAGGACACCCTTGTCCTTTCGAAGCTTGTAAGCCGCTTCGAAAATGGCCTCTACCTGCATGCGGTAAATTTCCGGGTATGAGATGGCAACACGTACACCGCGATGACCGAGCATGGGGTTTACTTCACTGGTCATGTCGCAACGCAGTCGGATTTCCGACTCACTGACTTTTGGATGATCCTTACGATAGAACCCGATAAACTCATCCATGGACTCTTTGCTGTGAGGCAGGAATTCATGAAGCGGAGCATCCAGGAGACGGATCGTTACCGGTTTTTCTCCCATCACCTCGAAGAGACCGAGGAAATCCGTAATTTGCATCTTTTTGATTTTTGTAAGTATCTTCTCCCTCTCGGATCGGTTGGGTGCGATGATGAGAGAACGAAAAATGCGAATACGATTCTCATTGAAGAACATATGCTCAGTCCGACAGAGCCCGATACCGTCGGCCAGAAATTTCTTCGCAAGTTTGGCATCTTTAGGCTGATCGGCGTTGGCATGGACGTCGAAGCCTCTGATCTGATTCTGAACGACTTCAAGGAAATCCAGCAGTCCGCTCTTGTCGATATTCGGTTCAATCAAATCGAGCTTGCCGAAATAAATCACAGGATCGTCATATGAAGGTACATCAAGACTGATATAATCACCTTCCTTGATGACTTTCGTACCGATTTTCAATCCCTCTTTCGTGAACATAATTTCGGGATTCACCATGGCTACCTTACCCAGGGACCGGGCAACCACCGGTGCGTGGGAGGCATATCCACCTTCTCTTGTGAGTACGCCGTTGGCGGATTCGATTGCCTTTACATCACCGGCATAAGTGGCGGGCATTGCCAGAATCAAATTGGTATCGAGTCCCCGCTGACTGGAGATTCGAAATTCTTTCATCATGGTTTCGGTGGTGAAGAACACCCTGCCTATAGCGGCGCCCATGGCACCGGAGATTCCACCGGTAACAGAGGGAATTTTAGTTGCGGATCGCTTATCAATGATGGGATGAAGAATCTCGGAGAGTCGAGCGGGTTGAATTGCATTGATAATATAGGATTCTTCAACATGTCCGTCACGAAGAAGATCGAGAAGTGTTTGAATCTCAGCCTGTGCCGATTTGCCCGGGACACTTGACTGATCGATAATCCATAGCTTGCCGTTTTCGACATTGAACTTGATATTTCTGATTTCTTTGTAGGTTGTTTCCAGCTGCTTACCGATTTTGTTGAGTTTATCCAGATAGGTTTTACTGATCTTGATGATCGGCTGTCCATCGGCCTCGGTAGCATCAAAGGCATTCGGGAAAAACTTTCCGGTGATTACATCGTTTCCGCTGATGGAATCACGGGTGTAGTAACTACCGAAAAAACACTCTTTCCCGTAGTTACCGAATGTCATGGCCTGAACCAGTATAGCGGAATCACTGAGGGTTTCGCTGGCGGCAAACAGCTTCTGGAAGAGCTCTTTGATATATGAAAACTGATGGCCCGCATGCGCGAAGATATCACCCGGGTAAATGGCTTTCACATTTGCCAGGGCCTTCTTTATCTGAGCTGTGGTTTTTGATTTTTTCAACTCTGCAAGTGTCTTTTCAAGCAGCTTTCTCCGGGTGTCATCAGTTGCTGTAAGAAGTTCAAGCTCCATGATTCGCAGCAGGACACCTCGATACTCGTGATATGCGAAATCTTCACCGACGAAGCTGGCAAAACCTTCAATTGTTGTATCACAGAGCCCGATATTATGGATGCTGGAGAAGGTTTGTACCATGTTGAGCATGGGACTTACAACGAGCTTTACGAGAAGCGGGTTGTCTTCATCCCAGTGTTTTTCCAGGATTCCACCCATTTTTTCAAATGATTCTTTGTATTTCGCGAAATGTCCCTCAGGCTCTTCATTGTCTTCTGCAAGGAAGGCTTCGGTGAGGATAAAACCCGGCAGAATCGGGATTCCAAGGGCGGCCAGATCCATAAGGTTCCGTCCACGCATTCCAAAGTGCTGGATAATATCGTCGTCTTCGGTGAATTCACTGCTGCTGAACGAAAAAATATCTTTCATAGTTCCCCCTAACGCAGATAAACAAATGTACCCCGGCGTTCACCGGGGTTTTGAGACGACCGTCGATGGTCATCAGAAGAGCTGTAAGATTGTTCCGGGAGCTCCATGCAGGAACGCCTCAAATCTCTGGCTGGCCCCTTCAAACAGGTATTTCCTCAACTTGGAAATATCCGTCGGGTTATCGCCTGCAACGCTGTACATGATCGGAACGCCATGCTTGACCTTCCCCCATTTGAACAGAGCATTGATATCGTTAATCCGCTCCCCCTCATACCAGATCAGTACGTCAAGAGCGGGATGTTTTAACTTGTAACTTTCAATAATGCGCTTCCAGGCCTCAACATTGCCGTTATGGAAGAGTTCATTAGTGACATTAACCGCTATTTTTGCCGTTAATTTCTTAGAGCCGCCGGCAGTGGGAGCCGCAGGTATCAGTTCCGCCAGTTTTTCCGCTATCAGACCAGTCTGTGCGGCAACCGGTTCATCAGCTTCCGGCTTTTTCTCATCTTCGAAAAATTGCTTCAGGTTTTCAGTAGCCCTGTATCCGGCTTTGTTGCGAACCTTTCTGCCGTAAAGTAGTGAGCAGACATCTGCGGCGGCATCTTCAAGGACACCCGGGCGGACATCTTCAAGAGAACCGGCATAGCAGACAATACACTCATCTTGGGACAGTGGAAGAGCGGCTTTCCAGGGTTCCGGATCTTCAGGATTGAGAAGATGCACTCCATCATTGGCATCGGTGTACACAAGAACCACCTGAATATTAGACCAGGATTCGATAACCTTTATGAGATTGTCAATGGATTCAACTTTTTCTTTAAGATTTTGAGATTTAAAGGAATAACCGAATTTTTCCGCCAGCAAAATATTTACAACCGGACGAATCTGGAATTCTTCGATTTTTTCCTCGTTCAATGCGTTATTCAGGACGTCGGCAAGATTAAATCCGTCGCCGACGCCCCCCGCGAATTCCTGCGCCGTCCGGAAATGACGCAGTGCCAGATTATAGCCGGCCTTGCGAGCCAACAGATTCAGCTGGTTATTCCGGATCGACGCAGTTATCATAATTTACATCTCACTCAGTTCGTCAAGATTCACTTTCCGTTTCCCGGAGCGCGACGGAGTCACGTCAGCCTTGCCCTTGGGCTTGGGAGCGGCCGGTTCATTCTTGGCTTTGATAGCTTCAGCATACTGGTTCTGGGATGGAGTGACAGGTTCCTCGGCACCGAAGCTCTGATTGATATCACCACGAACCGTCGAACGGCGACGCTTGAAGGAAGCGAACGCTGAATCCTGGAATCCTTTGGAGACACCATTGAGGAACTCATTGAGAACGTTGGCCATCGCATTCAGTACAAATCTCTTACGCTTGATGCTGGTGATGTCCACGTCCAGGATGATTCCGGGCTGGATGTGATACGGATTGATTTGATAATCATAGCCTTCAAATTCCTTCTCAAGGAAATCGATCCGCTTGTCCAATTCCACCCGAATCTTGGGATTCTCATAACCGAAAGTCATTTTCACCTTCTCCCGGCCGGCTCTCAGCATCTTCTTGAGAAGGTCTTTCTCATAAAGATAAGTCTGATTCAGCCGTTCGACGTCGGTATCTTCCGCCTTGAGCTCGAGGATCTCGTTCCAGAGTTTCTCCTGCTCTTCGTAGATCGGATCGCCGGATTTCTCTTTTCTCTTCTTGATCTTTCCTGCCATCTTCTTGTTCAGATCATCGAAGTCGTTGATAGTGCCCCAGCCCTTCTTGTTGTCGTCGTAAACAGTCAGTGCAACGTCATATACCCGGGTGATTTCCCTGGCATATTCAACCATCTGGACATCATAAGCACCACGCAGATTTTCGAGCTGACCGTTATCGTAGAACTTCAGCTTCATCTGATAGCGTTCATCAGGCAGGCGAGCAGTATCCACATCCTCGTACTCCCGGACGATAAGTTCACGGGCGTTCTTCAGGTTTTCGATGTACTGATATCCCATCTTGGAGGTATCCAGGATGGAAGTGAGGTTATTTACCGCGGTATTGAATCCCCGGTTGCGGATATTCTCGATATCGATGATCCGTTTGATATTTTCCCGGATATTCTGAGGGTCGAATTCTTCGGGATCGATCTCAGCGCGAAGACCTTCGATTTTTTCAACCAGATTCTTGGCCATGAAGGTGTATCGGCGGGAATCCTCGGAATCCTTGTCATCGTCGGTGAATTCGGGAACGCGCTTGATCCGCTCGAACATGAGTTCTGTATCGGAGAGCTCTTCCTTGCCTTCATCAACCAGCTGATCCTGGTAGGCTTCGATTTCCCGGTCGATCATATCTGTGATGGTTTTGGAAATCTGATCCTTGATGATGTTCTCGACGGTATTCTGATACTGGAAGATCGGGCTGATGAGCTCGGAATCCAGGATGTTGATGGACAGCTTAACATCGGAGACGGTTTTGGGTTTGTACTGATTGTCCTTGAAGGAACACTTCACCACGGAATAAGCGTTTTCACCACGGATGAAAGCACCGACGTCGGTTTTCTGGCGAAGCAATGAGTTGGTCTCATTCTCAAGGTCGTTTACACCGCGCTGTATGTGGCCCTGAAGATGGCCGTACATATTGACGATGGACTTCTCCACCTCACCGGTATTGAACTTGTCGGCACCGCCGACCTGGTCGAGAAGCTCGGCCATTTCTTTCGGTGTGTACCGGGCCAGGTTCTTCGTCTCTTCCTTGTCAACGAACTGGCGAACTTTTTTCACCATCTCGTCTTCAGTCGTGACGATGTACCGGTTGAACATATTCTGGTAGTTCTGGTTGAAGTAGTTATAAACTTTTTCCTTCAACCCGCCCATGATGTCGAGCTCATTCAGGACTTCCTGAGGGAGCTTTGCCTTGACAATGTTCAAGACCTTGTCGGATTCCTCGTTGATTAACTGATCGTATTCCGTCCTCTGATCACGTCCCTCTTGTGCGAGGGAGTTACGTGAACCGACAGCCGAAGGCTTTGTCGGGTGAAATACGTTTGGGCTTTTGGGAAGATCGCCAGCCATTTGGTTCTCCTTGATTAGGTTTTTTATCTCTACAGCTAATTATATAGCCGTAATGACGTATCATCAGTAGGAATTATATCCCCGCCATACCATTTGTCAAAAGACATACTCTAAAAAAAACTCTCTTTTCTTAATGAAAAAGTCTCCGTTTTATCACAATTGACGAGATGAAAGCGTATTTTGAGCCATATTCCGGAGTGCGGCCGCCTTGGCCCCCTCTGCGATATCGCGTAATTCATCGACGGCATCCGTCCTTGCCGATGTATCCGAGGCATCGTTATCAAGCACAGCAAGCGACTTGTCGAAGATGATCATGCTCCGTTCCACATCGACTCGAACCTCACGAGCTGCCAGGAACCAGATGGTATCACCCCTCCTGATAACGTAGTCGCCGGTACCCGGCAGACGGAGGGTTCTTCCAGGATATATCCAGTCGGGATCAGCACCGGTATAGACTTTATAGTCCAGGTCCTTGTAACCATTCAGTACGGCAATATCATTTGCAGCGAGATGAATATCCGCTTCGGTGATAATGATGCGCCCGTCCACGTCAAGATAAGCTTTCACCTCATTAAGGGTTCTTGGAGCTACATCGGGATCGACCTTACTATCACTTCCCGACTCTCCGGCAATGCCGGTGTCGGAACTGCCCGCAGTATCTGTACCATCAGCGGTATCTGTACCATCAGCGGTATCTGTACCATCAGCGGTATCTGTACC
>JAUVIY010000208.1 GCA_030592625.1 Spirochaeta sp.
AAATCACCCTCAAGGTATTGAAGATCCGAGACGAGATACCAGCCATTGTCGTTGATGTATCGGAGAAGCCTTCGGAATCGCTCAGGGGTCAGGGCATAATCCTCTTCTCTGCTGATCTTGTGGAGACAGAGTATCGGAACCACACCTTTATTGGCTTTTTCAGAAAGAAAGGTAACATCACCCTCCCTACGCGTCATCCAACCGTCAAACCCCCTGTAATCAGCCAGATAGAGATACGGGTCGGTACCTTCAGGAACTTCCAGACAATCAGAAAGGACCGACCGGTTGTAACGATCTTTCGTATACAGCCAGAAGACATCCCCGGGATTTTCCGCTGGGAGGGAAACCGTCAACACGCAAAGCAGAAATAGGGATGAAATAGTACGGTATTGAAACAAAGTCACGTGATTAAAAATAACAGAAAAAAAAACCGGCCCGCAAGGGCCGGTTCACATAATTGCTATTTCTTCTTCTTTTTCTTCCTGGCTTTAATCCTGGCCCGCTTCACGGTTGCATCGGCAATCTCATCAGCTGTCTGCTTAACAGGTACGGGAGCATTGGCTTGAGATTTGCTGCTGGAAGCCGCGCTTCCGGATCCGGACGAAACGCTATGAGCCAAACCGGTTACGGCCTTGTGGGTCTTTCGAAGATCCCTGTCATGCCAGGCCAGGAGGATTGGAGATGCGATAAAGATCGAGGAGTATGTACCCACAACAATACCGACCACCAGACTCAATGCGAAGGTTCGGATGGTTCCACTGGCTAACACCAGTATGGCCACGACAGCAAGAAGGGTAGTAAACGAAGTGATGAGGGTTCGGCTCAGGGACTGGGAAATGGAAAGATTGATGATTTCCCTGAAGCTCTTGTCTTTTACAATCCGTGAGTTTTCCCTGACACGGTCGAAGATTACGATTGTATCATTGAGGGAATATCCGATGATTGTGAGAAGCGCCGCAATGGTAGCGGTGGAGAACTCAAGCTGAAAAGCACCGATGAATCCCAGCAGAAAAAGCACATCGTGGAATACGGCCGCAATGGCTGAAACGGCATAATTCAGCTTGAACCGGACCCATACGTAAAGCAGAATCAGTCCCAGGGCAATCAGGGTAACCCAGATGGTCTGGGTAGCCAGATTTGATGCAAAGCTGGATCCGATGTATTCCTCACTGATTACCTTTGCGCTTCCGAATTTCGCCTTGAGTGTTTCGGAGATGCCCCGTGATGTTACCTGCTGAAAATTGTCCATTTTCGAATCGTCTGCGATCCGAACAATAAAGCGTCCGCCTTCATCACCGGCAGTCTGAACCTGAGGGCTGTAGTCAACAAGGACATCCCGTATGGCCTGCTCATCGGATGCCGCGGGTACGTCAACTGTGATGTTCAAACCGGCCTGAAAATCGATTCCGAAGTTGAATCCTCCGGCGATAATCATCGTATAGGCCCAGAAAATAAGGATAAGAACGACTGACGAAATAAGGGTGAAGACACGATAGCGTGTGACATTGAATACTTTCATTTTTACTTGATCCCCCACGCGATGCTGAGTGTCTTCTTTTTAAAGCCCTCTGTTCCTATATCAAAAATAATCCGGGATACAAACAGAGCGGTAAAGAGAGAACATCCGATACCCCAGGCCAGGGTGACGGCAAATCCCTGCACTGGTCCCTTTCCCAACTGGGAAAGGAAGAGTGCGGCGATGAGGGTTGTAACCTGGGCGTCCACAATTGTCCAGAATGCTTTCTTGAATCCCATTTCCACAGCGGCGGCCCGGCTCTTACCCAGCCTGAGCTCTTCCTTGATTCGTTCGAAGATGATGACATTGGCATCAACCGACATACCGACTGTCAGTATAAGACCGGCGATACTGGTCATGGTGAGCGTGAAATTGAAACTCGAAAGCAGTGCGGCCAGAAGAAACAGGTTGAGCGCCAATGCGATATCGGCAATAAGACCGGCCCCTTTGTACCAGACGACCATAAAAATAAATACCAAAGCAAAACCGATGAGCATGGCTTTCAGTCCTATTTGAATGGTGTCTTTACCGAGAGAGGCGCCTACCGACTGCAGAGAACGGATATTCAGCTGTACGGGGAGAGATCCGGTACGGAGAACAATAGCCAGATCGTTCGCTTCCTGATAATTGAAACCGGTAACCCGAACACTTCCGCCGGGTATGGTCTCGGTAATCAGGGCGTTGGCCTTAATCTTTTTGTCCAGGACGACAGCCATGTACTTCTGAGTATTCTCGGAAGTGAGTCTCTGGAAGATCGTCGCACCTTCGGCGTCAAGTCGGAACGTGACTACGGGCTGCAGGGTGTTCGGGTCGGTTTCGGGGTTGGCTTCCCGAATATGGGAGCCGTCAAGACCGGGGGTTTCGGGAACAGCAATCCATCCGTTGAACTGATCGATGCCGTAACTGTCTTTAGTGTAATAACCCAATGCGACGAGGCCTTCTGCCAGGATGCCTTCATCAGCAGGCCGACCATCCACAATCTTACCGCCGGATGCGGCATAACTGCGGATCGCTTCAGTACCGGCATCATCGACAATATGGAACCCGAGGGATCCTCGACCCATAAGAAAGGAGTTAATCCGCTCGGGATCGGCTTCACCGGGGATGTCGATCAGAATGGAATCGTCAAGCTGTCGGCGAATCTGGGGTTCTGTCACACCGAATGTGTCAATTCTATTGTTGATAACTTCCAGCGCCGACTCAAGTGCGGCGGAGCGGTCTTCAGCCGAAAGCACTTCCGTGCTGGCCTCCTCCAGAGCTGTGAAATCAGGCTCAAGAACGACGCTTAAACCTCCGGACAGGTCCAGGCCAAGGGCCAGAATCTGCCCCTTCATCTCCTTGAGATCAAGGATGCTCTGACGGTAATAGTCTTCAATCGCCGAACTGACTTCATCGAAATCACGGAATCCATTGAGAACCGCACCAAGGGTCCAATCCCTCGGCACCTCCTCATTCGCTAGGCGGTAATTCTCTTTGGCCGCGTCTTTCAGGAAACCGAACTCATCAGGCAGGGGTGCCGAAACGGCCTCTGTATCCTGACTGAGCTTCCTGATTTCCTCAGCGGTGGATGAAGCTTCATCTTCCGCCCAAAGCCGAATCTCATTGAGAGTTCCATTGGCCAGGGTTTTCATCTCCTGGTCAGTAAAGAAATACCAGGTGACTGTGGGGTAAAGAAACACGACTCCCAGTCCAACAAACACCAGGACTAAGAGTATGCGCATCAATTTGGTCATTGATTCATCTCCGGGTGGGACTGATTATTTCTGCTCGGACGTATCTTTGGATTCGTCCTCTATGGATGCTTTTACCGGAGCCGTGGTATCTACGGACCCGATGGCGGATTTGGTGAATTCAAGGGTTGCGCCCTTATTGTCTACTTCGACGATAATGGAGTTTTCCATGACGTTCTTCACGGTACCGCGGATGCCGCCGATACTGGTGACCTTGTCACCTTTTTTAACGTCTTCAATCATTTTCTTGGTGTCTTTCTGTTTCTTCCGCTGAGGACGGATAATAAGCAGATAAAAAACAGCGAAAACACCGACGATCATAAGGATCTGGATGTAACTGCCTGAAGAGCCCTCAGCACCAATGCCGGTGGGGACACCCATAAGTAAGGGGAGGTTGTTTAACATGATATTTGGCCTGCCTTGAAAGGCACTTCCAAAATGTACTTTCGACCCGGATCAAGTGTCGGAAATGCTCATATACCTTAGGTACAATGCGCTTTCTGAGCCTATTCCGCCTTGCCTGCGGATCAAATCCATCATTCTGGAAGTGCCTTCAGATATAAAATAAAATCGAGACACCGTAACACGGAGTCATTAGCTCGTCAATGAGAGCTCAATCAAGTCAGATAGCACGAATACCCGTAATATCATCGGATGGAGGCTGAATACCGAATACCTTGTCCAAATCGGCGCTTTTACCGTATTTGACCGGTGATACGGCATTGAGTTTTTCCAGAACATATTCAGCTGCAGATCGATCGGAATCGTAGACGGCGCTTCTATAAGCGGCGCGGAACAATCCTTGGTCCGCCAGGCTGCGGGTATCCAGTTTAGCGAATCTGGAGCGGGAACGTTTATCGACTATGGCTTTATTACCATCAAAACCGATGGCGAATACGAAGTCATCCCGTTTCATGGCGTTCTCCCTTAGAAAAGGCCGACCGATGTATATCGGCCGGCCCTATCACTAGCTCAGGCTTGGTGATGTTTTCCGGCTGACCGGTCTTACATCATGCCGCCCATTCCACCCATACCGCCGCCCATTCCGCCGCCGCCCGGAGGCATGGGAGCTTCTTTCTCGGGGAGGTCTGTGATGGCACATTCGGTGGTCAGCAGAAGTCCGGCGATGGACGCGGCGTTCTGTAAAGCACTGCGTACAACCTTGGCCGGATCAATGATACCGGCACCGATCATATCGGTCCAGGTTATCAATTCGGCATCGAATCCGATGCCTTTCTTCTCGCTCTTGGCCTTATCGGCGATAATGGCACCGTCGACACCGGCGTTCTCGGCAATCTGCCGGATCGGCTCTTCCAGTGCACGCCTGACGATTTTAAAGCCAACCTTCTCTTCTTCGGCATAGGAGGACAAGTCGACCTTGGCCAGGGCATTGGAAACCTGAATAAGAGTCAGACCGCCACCGGCGACGATACCTTCGTCAACAGCGGCCCGGGTGGCGGAGAGAGCATCTTCAACCCGGTGCTTCTTCTCTTTGAGTTCCACTTCAGTGGCGGCGCCCACACTGATGACGGCAACACCGCCGGCGAGCTTGGCCAGTCGTTCCTGGAGCTTCTCACGGTCGTAATCGGAGGTGGTGTCCTCAACCTGAGCCTTGATCTGAGCAATTCGACCCTTGATGTCATCTTCGGTGCCGGCACCATTGATGATGGTGGTGTTCTCTTTATCTACCTTGATGGTGGAGGCCTGACCGAGCTGATCAATTTCGGTGTTTTCCAGCTTCAGACCGACTTCTTCAGAAATCACCTGGCCGCCGGTAAGGATGGCTATGTCTTCAAGCATGGCTTTACGACGA
>JAUVIY010000188.1 GCA_030592625.1 Spirochaeta sp.
AATTGAAGGAAATAATTGGACTTGAACCCGATGAAGCGGATTTTCCCTACCCGGTGACGACGAGCTGGCGGGCAGTCCCGGAAACATTCTGGCAGGGTCAGTCCATTCCTGTTGTGCTGGAAGCCCGTAATCTTATATCTCTGGCTCTTGCCGATTCTGCAGTCTTGAATACAGCACCGGAAGGTCTGTTGGAAGATGCCTATGGCCTTGGTGCTATCGTAACCCGGCCTCATAAAAATGATATTCTCTACGATGTCCCCATGGCTTCCTGGATCTGGACCCTCAGTGAACCGGGGAAATATACCTTTCCGGGAGTTCTAATCTCAGTGGCAGGGTTGAGAAGATCAACACCATCATTTCCTGTGGAAGTCCTGCCTCTCCCGGAATCCGTTCTGTCCTCCGGAGCTGTCGGGCATTTCAGCATGGATACCGAATGGGATGAAGGTCCGTATCGGGTCGGAGATATCTTATCGATTCGAATCAGAATCGAAGGGAGAGGTAATATCAATGTTCTCGATTTTCCGGTACCGGAACTCGAAGGTGCGAGCCTGGTCAGTCAGGGCTCCACCTCCTCATATATCCCGGGTCCTGCAGGTTATGAGGGCTGGCGTGAAGAACGTTATGACTTTCAGATTGAAGGAATCGGGGATCTTCAACTCAATATACCCGGCTGGATATGGATGGAGCCTGAAGGAAGCGGACGAATACGAAGGAAGAGTCCGAGAACCGATTCCATTTATGCTGAAGTGGCGATAGGAGAAAAGGGGAATAGTGATGCGGACATACTCCTGGGAACTGAGCTCTTCCGGTATCGTCAGGCTGCTTTTCACTGGAGAAATCAGCACTGGTTCCTCCTGGCTCTGCCGGGATTCATAATCCTTCTTACGATATTCTTCATCCGCCGCCCCGGAGTACGTGGACTTGCGGCCATAGCGGTTCTTCCGCTGCTTCTGTCCGCATCGAACGTCGGGGTTAAAGATGCCGAAACGGCGGCACGGGCGGCTGAATTGGCTGCCGAGGGAGAATGGGAATCGGCACGCATGCAGTACAGTGTATTACAGCGTGATATCGGAGAAATCCCGGGACTTCTTCACGATATGGCCGTTACGGAGATGGAGGCAGGAAATCCCGATCAGGCGGTGGCTTTGATGCGCAGGGCCCTGTTCCTGCGACCTGGTTCCAGAAGACTCTCAGAAACACTGGACCGTCTTGAGGAGCGATTCGGACTTACCGATCAGGTTCAGGTGCCCCTGAAATTGCCTCCGTCCCTGATTTTTGCCATCTGGTTGGCTGCGATAAATATCTTTTTCCTGGCTCTCACATGGCTCATGTTCCGCCGGGATGCAAAGGAAGTCATCCTTTTTGTATCAGCCATACTCTTGCTGACCGCATCCAGTATCATGATGGCCTATACGGAAAATCTCTGGGGACGTCCAACGGCGGTGGTGAGGGTGAATTCGGAGCCGTTACGCAAGATTCCAGGTCCTCTGGCCACCGACTGGATACAGCTCCCCGCAGGAACCGCGGTTACGGTGACGGCAATTGAGAATGGCGACTGTCTGGTGCGCGCCGGATACGGGCTTGAAGGCTGGCTTCCTTGTACTTCTATTATATTCATATCAGAGGCCGTTGATGGATTTTGATTCAATTCTTGAGAAATGGGAGAACCGGCGGGATCGGGGGAAAATATCAAGAAGTACAGATGGTGCTGGAGAAAAGGAAATATCACAATCCACAGCCGGCAGTGACTGGCTGGATAGTTATCTCCCTGATGCTGATATCGTAGCGGCCAAGGATAAGAATGAGAAAACTCCCGTGAGCGGGGGAAGGTCAATTTGGCTCCGTAGATCTCATCAGGATATCCTGGACCTTCACGGAATGACCGGCCTGGAAGCCAGGGAAGAAATTGCCCGGTTCATTCGATCCATGCGGCGCCGTGGGTTGAGGAAGGGATTGGTGATTCACGGTAAAGGGTTACACTCCGCCGACGGATCAGTGCTTGCCCCGCTTGTGAGAAATTATCTTGAGATGTCGACGGAAATCGGTGAATTCGGGCGTGCTTCCCGCGAGGACGGCGGCTCGGGAGCCACCTGGTTCATACTGCGTCAGCGTTCCCGGTAAATAATGCGGCCCCGGGTCAGATCGTAGGGAGAAAGCGCGACTCGGACTCTGTCACCGGGGACAATGCGGATATAATGCTTGCGCATTTTTCCCGACAGGTGGGCCAGGATGAGGTGCCCCGCTTTTAATTCAACTCGAAACATGGTGTTTGGCAGGGATTCTTTGACGATACCCTCTACCTCAATGGCCTCTTCCTTCAAAAAGGGCCCTCCTTTTTCTTCTTAATGCCTTGCGTATATTATTTTACGGCCTAGGTCCCCGTCAAGACCGCAGAAGAAGAGATGATATGCCCTCCTAAATGAGATGATTCATACTGGTTCTTGACAAACTACCTTCTTTCAGTCAAATTAGCCCCGTTTTTCAGACGGAGTTTTCATGGATGATAAGATCAAAGGTCAGATGAGGCTGAAATTACAGGACCTCAAAGCGGATGTGCTCACTTCACTGATCGCCGAAAACAATGATTTCCGTGCTGCAGTTGAAGATATCGGAGTAAAAGATCTTGCCGATGTGGCTTCCAATGATATTGATGCCCGGACCCTTGAAGCGGTCGGTTCCAAAGACAAGCTCCGCCTGCAGCGGATTGAATCGGCTCTCGCAAGACTGGAAAATGGCCGATTCGGTGTCTGTGCCGGCTGTGGATCGAAAATCGGTAACGAACGCCTGATGGCCATCCCCTATGTTGTGATGTGCATTGATTGCCAGTCTTCTAATGAGCGTCGAAGGATTATCTAAGCGCCTATAAATTAATCTGATCTGCCTTCGCTTCCGATAATGTAAGCGGAGGAATCGGATTATGAGTTTCGGCGGTGCAGCCGGTCAGATATCATCTCTGCAGATAACACGCTTTTCACGATCCGGTCATCGTATGTTCGTTCCAGTCAGGCCTTCCCAGACCGTTTATGCCCAATACAGACACATTTCCGGGACTCCCGCTTCCACAGGACAGCGTACTGTGCCTCTATCCCGGGTGCGGATTCTCAACAGCCTGATCGATAATCTTCGAAAGATGAAAAGCGATCCGGGCTACAGATCTGAAATCGCCAAAACATCTCCCGAAAGGGCTGATGCGCTGATACAGCAGTACGCATCCGAACTTCATCAGGTCATGAAATCAACGCCCGCGGCCTTCGGTACCCTCGGTGGAGCTTCGGGAACCGGAATAGTCTTCAAGCTCACTGCCTGATCAATGATACTGATTGGTGCCGCAGTTCTTGTAGCATTGTTGTCCTACATCATAATTCCCGGTCTTGGCGGGCTGCAGGCTCGCACCCGTTGGCGAAAATTCAGGGAAAGAATCAGAAAATCCGCATTACTGCCGGTAGTACCCTTCGATACAGGTGGTTTCGACGAGCCTCTCGGAGCTCATCGTTTCACCGGACGGATTGAAGCACTTCAAGGTAATGATTCACTCTGGATCAGGGGGGAAGGGGTTTCCGTGCAGGCTCTGATGTCGGGATCGGAAATCTACATTCTTTCTTCTGAAAGAGCCAGAACTCCTGATGCCAGGACACTGCTGGAAGAACGCCTGCCGGAAGAACATCCCCGGACTCTATCCTGGAAGCAAATGACCTCCATTCAGGAAGGATCCCGGGTATACCTCGTTGGATTTCTTGAGCGGAGGGAAGGGATTCTCAGGATGTATGGGAGTCGCGACGTACCCCTGATTTCCATTCTTCATGAAGGTGAGGATGTCATTCCCCGAGCGGTGTGGTCCGGGAGGCAGAGGAACGAATACTGGAACGTTCTGACGCCATGGGCGCTTCTTGCGGGATCCCTGGCCCTGTTTATCATGGCATCCGCCGTTTTCAGGACTCATCTGGCTTCAAGTTCAGCTCGGATGTTTCTATTGATGGCCCTGTTTCCCGTCATACCCTTTCTACCGCCTGGTGTGGTTTTTTTTCTGATATATCTTGCAAATTGGCGCCGTGCTCGCTTTCTGCGGGCTGAACGCGACCTCCTGGGCCTCAACGCCTATCTCCGGGCTGGTGATGCGACCGGGGAAATGGCCGGGTGGGGAGACGATCTTCCCCGGAATACGGTTCCCTTGATTCGTTCCTGCCGGCGTCGGGCCCTGATTTCCGAACTGGTTGCCGGCCTGGTATTTGTCATCGGTTTTATCATGAATTCGGCTCTCGCCCTGTACGTACTCGGTAATGTCACCTGACTTCCATATTCTGCGGAACTATACTGTATAGAGATGGATAAACCGGCCATACGAATAATACTTGCAGCATCCCTGACTGTTCTGACAGCAGTTTTTCCGTCTGTTCATGCTGAAGCCCAGGTTCTCTTCGAATACAGTCATGTCGAAGGGGATCAATGGCATTTGACAAGTGTCGTGAATGAGGAAGTGCTGATAAATGGTGAGCTGTTCTATCGGACCGAAATTCTCAACAAGATTTCCGTGGATGTTCTTGATGGTGCGGGAGCTGATGGCAGGTTATGGAATCGTTATAAGATTGCGGAGAAGTCTGAAGAGTCAGGTGTTTACAAGCTGCACGGCGAGTTCGAGGCGGAATACAATCGGAATCACCTGGGCCTGCTTACGGATTTTAAAGATCTCTCACCGGTACCGACAGTCAGGAACATTCCTGTATTTCCCGGAAATTCTTTGACTCCCGGTGATCATTGGAGCGCTGATGGGACTGAATTATTTGATTGGTTTCCCCGATTTGAAATTCCCGGGGTCCTGACCCTCGATTTCACCGCCGAGTATGAATACATCGGATCGGTAGTAATAGATTCGAAGACGCTGGAAAAAGTCGAGATCCGTTATGACTACAATTGGAACCTGTATCTGATGTCCGAGGAATACATGTTTCTCTCCCAATATTCCTACTATCCCGTTGGCATCTCCGGAGATTTCTATCAGGAAATTTACTGGGATTCTGAAAAAGGCCGTAATTATGCTTCTGAAGGCCGGTTTGAGTATATTTACTACTTGAGTAACGGTAAGAGAGAGACTTTCCGGGGCACGACTCAAGGAAAGGCCTACTACGCCGAGCCCCTGGACAAGGATGCTCTGGTGAAGGAAATCGAGGATCTGACCGACGATACTGTGAGGGTTGAAGCGACCGGCGCAGGTGTCAGCATTTCCCTGGAGGATATTCATTTCGTTCCCGATGAGCCGGAGATGCTGCCTGGAGAAGAATCCAAACTCAGGAATATCACCGAAATCCTGTCCCGATATCCCGACAGGGATATTCTGGTTATCGGGCATACGGCCAGGATTAATTCCAAAAGTGACGGACAGCTGCTGTCCGAGCAAAGGGCCGGGAATGTCGCGCGGTATCTCATCGATAGTGGAGTCAGGCATGAGACTCAGGTGATGACCCGGGGTATGGGACATACACAGCCGGTCGGAGATAATTCCACCGAGGAAGGCC
>JAUVIY010000211.1 GCA_030592625.1 Spirochaeta sp.
AAGTTCGGAATCAACCCTGAGGACCGCCTCGATCCGGTTGTCCTTCCAGGTCGTTTGCAGCTCAGCCGGGCCAATCTCAAAAGTATGTTCTTTTACTCCTTCTCCCAGGCGTCCCCGTGTTCTACTGCTGCGGGTGGGTTTCAGGCCGTATTTCAGTATTGCGGAGGTGCCGGTGGGCAGAATTTTGATCATCGGGGCTCCTCATTCGAGAATCAGCATACCCCGATGCAGGAATCACCGCCAGTACCGCCGTTTATGTAGAAATCAGTGGTATCTATTGCGCTTACATGCCGATAAACCTAGTATCATGAATAAGTATATGAAGCGTGGTCTTTTACTGTTTATCTTTTTTACCCTGATTCTGGCGGGTCTTGCCGCAGAGGAAGAGTGGCGAGGGGATGCGGACCGCGCGAACGGATATTTCCGGGCCGGTGATTACGATGCCGCCTGGTTGTTTTATGAGCGGGCTCTGGTTCGGAGCAGTGACGATGGCCTCATCATCTATCAGGCGGCTGAGAGTTTTCGCCGTCAGGAATTAACGGATAATCCGGAATTCGGAAACGCCCTCTACGCTGTCGCCAGGCACTTCCTCCAGGATCAGTATCCCGACAATCCGGCACTGAAAGATACAGAAAACTATATTGATGAAGATGTGGTGGTGAACCGCCGTTTCCTCAGACAAACCTATGCCGTCATTGGAGCCAAGGCACCGAAAGCCCGCCGTCCGGTTGCCGAAGGATTCGGATCGCTAACCGGCTTTTTCGTTTCCCGTATCGAAGAGCTGGGACAGTTTTTCCTCATCACGAGATCCGAAGGCATCAGGGAAGGTTTCTCATGGGCAAAGGAACGGGCCTGGAGCCTGTTGCTTTCATTACTGATCGTGAATGCCCTGACGGGAATTATCCTTCCTGTGGTCATGGCCATTACAGTGGCCCGGGAAGGTCGGAAAAGTTACGTGACCGCTTATGCCTTCCTGTTTCATTGGGGTTTTCTGGGTATTCACCGTTTTTATCTCGGACGTTATGTCAGCGGAATTATCTGGCTCTGTACCGGTGGACTTCTCGGTCTGGGTGTCTTTTTTGACCTCTTTCTTACCGGTGCCTATATTCGCTTCTGGAATGAGGATCACCGGGGGGAACGGCCGGCTCAGAGACCTCGAGCCACCGGTAAAATCAAACAGCAGAAAATTAAAAAAGTCAAAGCTCCCAAGGCTCCCAAAAGACCTAAAACACCTAAAGCACCTAAAGCGGCCAAGTCCCAAAGCTCCCGGAAGACATCATCCGATATCGATACGAATGAAGAATTCGCATTCGGGGCAGCTGTCGGAGCCGCCGCCGCTTCACCCGAGGAACCCGCGGAGCCTGACAATGATTTCGGCGACCTTCCTGATTTGTCGTTTGACGACAACGGTTCGGATGATTTTTCCGTTCCGTCCGTCTCACAGAACGATGATTTCACCTCGGAATTACCTGAAGAGTTAAGTGATGATGATTTCGATATCAAATCCCTTGAGTAAATCCTTTCGGAAGGGCCATATTGCAACGGCCCTTATCGTAATTCTACTGATTGCTTCCTGCTCCAGTGGTCCTGAAACGGGGAAAACGCCCGATTGGATTTCCTCATATCCGGCCGACACTGCCTATTACGTTGGTATCGGAGGCAGTAATGCAGGCAATATGGCGGAAGACCGGGATAAAGCCGCCGCAGCCGCCCGGGCCGATCTGGCCGCCCAGATTTCCGCCCAGGTGAGTTCCGAACTGGAAGTTTCATCCCGGGCTTCATCAGAAGGAGATTTCAGTGAGTCTGTGGAAAGGACCGTCAATGAGTCGGTTGAACAGAATCTGAAATCAGTCGAAACCGTCGATACCTGGTTTTCTCCGGAACATGGAGCTTGGGTTTATGTCCGGCTCTCCAAAGCTGTGTGGGCCGCAATTGTCCATGAAGAAATAGCCAACCTCACCTTGAGGGCCAACACCAACCTGGAGCCCGTCGCCTCGGGCCGTATGACGGAAGCTGAAGATATGGCGGCTCTGGGACGGGCCCGAATCGCCCTTTTATCCTCACCCTGGGGACTCATGGTTAAAGATGCTGTTTTCGGCGGCAGCGGGATTCTTCTTGATCGTGTCGATGCCGAGATTTCAGATCGAACCGGTTCCATGGTCATCCGTGCCGATGCGAATCCCAGGAGAGTGAAATTCGGTTCGGAAGTCACCGTTTCCGGTCTCGTGGTATCCGGCTCCGGTCGGGACATGGGTGCTTTCCCCTTGATAATCGCCCGTCCGGAAGTCGGCAATTTCGAATTCACCACCGAACCAGGCGGATCCTTTTCGGTCACCCTGGCTCCTGAGACCCTTGTTCCGGGTACCGTCCGATTTGAAGTCCTTCCCGATCTGATTGCCTGGGAAATTCCCCCCGGTGGATTCCCCGTCTCCCGAACCGCCGTGGAAATCATCGTTGATCCGATTCTTCTGGCCCTTTCGATCAACAGTTCCGCCGCCGCAGACCTCTCAACCCTCGACGGCGCCGTCGGTGACTGGATTTCCGAACTGCCCCTTCCGGCTGAAACCGTCTCCCCGGGGCAAGGCGACATCGATCTGGAATACGCCTGGACCGTCTTCGATTTTCCCCGTTCACAGAGCCTTGCCAATGCTCCCTACATCACTCAGGTGGGAGCTGTTCTTACCGTCTCCCGCAACGGCAACGTTCTGCTGGTACGAGAAATCGAAGCCTTCAAGGACGGCGGTCTTGATTGGGAACAGGCTCACTACCGAGCCGCTAAAACCCTGCTGAAACAGATTGCCGAGAATCCCCTGCTGGTTGCGGAACTGGTGGAGGCCTTCGGGCTGTAGGAGTCAGATCTTACCGACGATATCCTGCGGCAACAGGCCGAAGGCCGCCTTGCCGTGGGCTGAGTGCGTTACCGTTAATCGGTAGATTTTGTATAATCAAATTAGGAGGATCTGGATGGAAAAGCATGTCATCCTCAAGCTTATCGTGGTTAGCATCCTTTTCGCACTTGTTGGATGCCAGGACATGAGGTCGAACCCTGAAGATATGGATGGTATTTTCATTTATCAATTCGGCGGCGTAGTCTATTACACAATTGACATCCTAAACAGGACATCAGGGGTTATCTACGAGTATGACTACGGTTCCGATCCAGACGATCCTATTGACGATAATTTACTCAATACTGACCCATTTACGATAACAGAAACTGGTACCCCGTGGTATTTTTCTGGCGGTCCGCTTGATAATGACGCTTCTTTTCAGATCACCCACACGATAAACGTTTCCGGATTCAATGGGGATAATCCTGCGTCGTTCAGTTGGTGGATGGACGATTAATCCGTACCAGAGCCATAGATATATCTTCAGAATTCCTCTTAATCACAACTGATTAATTGGTATCCAGAGGGGTTAACAGTTTGACCGGTGATTACATGACTTAACCCACCCTCGTCCAGCGAAATCATTATGTCGAGTACAGTCTGATTGCTGCCTTCCAGAACGGTGCAAAACTGATGGAGAACAGTCATCGACAATGCCCCAAGTTTAGTTGCTAATCCCAATTAGTTGGCTTTGTTCCATTCATTATCCATCAAGCAATATAACTCAAATCGAGAGTCCCCCGACCATCACAAGCGAGGATGAGAGTCGCGAACGACCCGTTGCGGCAGCAACGGCTTCGTGAGTCGGCTCTCAATCCTCGCGCTACATCATTTTCATCGTCCCCTTCCAGTGTCCGATATCCAGGGTCATCAGCATGGCACCCTGCTTTTTATCCAGATCGCCGGTAATCGCCTCAATTCCCTTGATTAACTCATCTTCACGATCGGCTGGGATTGTCGCCAGAATGATATTGCTCCTATTTTTCTGCTCATTCATAAACCCGATGAAAGTGGCAAACAGGGGGATATTCGAGATGTATTGTCCCATTCCGGAGGAATCCAGAATGGTAGCGCCCTCGATGCCTTCTTCCAGGAAATATTCGAGGATGTGGTAGATAAAATCCTCCATGTAGAGGATGAGAATCAGGAGTTTCATCTTCTGCTTTCGGGTGGGTGTATCGTCGTGCTTTTCCCCGGAATGGCGCAGGAAGGATTCGGTCATTATTTCGGTCGTGCCGGCGGCCAACAGCTCCTTTTTAAGCGTCGTGCCACTTAAAGAACGGGATAACGCCGCCAGAATCTGAACATGCTCCGAGGGACGGTCTTCCGGACCCAGGATGACGAAGAAGAGTTTTACCTTCTTCTTGTCCAGACTATCGAAATCCACGCCTTTCGGGGCATGGGCGATGAAAACGATAAAATCATCCAAACCGGCAACCCGTGCATGAGGGATGGCAATTTCATCTCCGAAACCCGTCGACCCTTGAGATTCCCGTTCCGACAGGGCGACGGCGATGGCCTTTTCACTGGCGGCGCCGGTTTTACCACTTCTTGAGGCCAGGGCTGCAAGCGATTCTATTGCCCCTTCTTTATTTTTGGCCTTGAGATTCACGGAACAGGATGCGGAAATGAAAATTGCTGCGAGATCCATCAGGAGGCCTCCTTGGTCGTGTCGTCGTCATCTTCTATTTCTATGGCCCTAACAATGGCCATCCTGGATATGGGAGGACCGGTCAGCTCATTGAAGAAGACCGATAACAGAATGATGTTCACCATCATCGTGATAATGTCCTTCTGTGCCGGACCGAGGGTGGCGATCATCGGAGAGGCCTGAATCATCAGCACCAGTCCGATGGCCACACCGGCCTGAGGAAGCATACAGAATCCGAGGTATTTTCTGACATTGGTTTTTGATTTTGCAATAACCGATCCGCCCCAAACGCCGAAAATCTTGCCGAATGCCCGGGCGAAGATGAAAATCATTCCCAGAATCAGAATGTCACCCTTGAAGAAGATAGCCGGATTCAACTCTGTGCCTGCGATGGCGAAAAACA
>JAUVIY010000033.1 GCA_030592625.1 Spirochaeta sp.
GCTTATCCAGAACTTCGAGTATCTCTTTACAGGTCCGCTCCGCCCGCTTATGGATTGATTCAGCCTCTTTTGTAAGACGGTCGACATATTCTTCATCCCTGATATCGGCCATATTGATGAGCACGTTCCTGAGTGCACCCCAGATACCGACTTCAAGAGCCCGGGCAGCCACTTCAACATCCGATTTCGAGGCAATATTACCGTATCCGGCCGCCTGCAGCAGGCTGTCCCAGGCACTGTCGGCGAGTTTCCTGGTGGTCAGCGGTATGTCGATGGCCTTCTTGAGTCCGGCCTGTATCATTTCAAAGCGTATCTGTTTTTCTTCTTCTGTACTTTTGGGCTGACGGACGGCTTTGATATAGTCATTGAAAGCGTCGGTATCGGCATCGATCATGGGAATGAGTTGCTGTGTCGCATGATGCAGCGGCGGGATAATCTCCCTCATTTTTACATCTGCATCCTCGAATTTTCGAACCCCATAGGTCAGTTTGGCTACCATGGAACCAAGTCCGGCACCTATTGCGGCGATGGCCGCCGATGCGGAACCTCCGCCGGGAGCGGATGTCCGGGCGGCGACTTCTTCAATGAAACAGCGAACACTCAGGCCCGCAAGCGGCTCGAATGCTTCCTCTTCCACCTGGTACTCAATAATCTTCTCTTTCGGTATAAAAGGGGCGACTGATGCCAGACCCAGACGTTCGACGACCAGGCGGATTTTCTGATCTTCGTCGAGGATGAACAGTTTTTCCTTTTCGATATAGTACTCAGCCGCTTCAAGGATGGCATCCAGGGGAATGAGACCTACGATCTCAGATCCCACGACAGCCACGTTCAACTCCCGGGCCTCTCTTTTCGCTTCTTCAAAGAGAATGTGCATGGGTGTTACCCGGTAGTTGGTGAGATTCACCGAAACCTGGGCTACATTATACTCATCCACGAACCAGCCCATGCCCTTAACCTCTTTGAGAAGTCCCGGTGCCTCTTTACCACGACCGGCTTCACGGAGATTGAGTGCTATTCGATGTGCCTGATTGGGAGTCGCCAGCAGATTGACATTGTAGGCGATGAGGAAGAACCTGGCCCCGGTAACTGCAGCACCCCATTCGGGAATGAACTCGGCCGGTCCGTAATCCGGCTTCCAATCATCCCTGACGATCCTGTCCTTTAACGCTTCATATTCCCCCTGGCGTATCTGGGGAAGTTTTTTTCTGTAACCCCGGGCTGCGGCCTCTTCATACAGATAGAATGGGACGCCCAGTTCATCAGAAGCCCGTTCCGCAAATACTTTTGATATCTCCACGCATTCATTCATGGAGACGTTGGCCACCGGGATAAAAGGGCAGACGTCCATAGCCCCCATTCGCGGGTGTTCTCCTGTGTGCATGCGCATGTCGATTCGATGTCTGGCAACACGAGCGGCGCTCAGCGCACCCTCGACGATATCTTCAGGTGACCCGACGAACGTATAAACGGTTCGGTTGGTGGATATACCCGGATCTACATCCAATAGCGAACATCCCCGGGTTTCGCGAATCGCACGGGCAATGGCTTCGATGACTTCAGCATCCCGTCCTTCAGAGAAATTGGGCACACACTCTACGATTTTTCTCATGTCATTTCCTGCCTGATAGGTGCATTGATAGCTTCTTAACACTCAACCCTCTTTTAACCTTCCAGCAGAACATCCATCACAACACTCATTGCATTTCCCTTCTCGGCAATAGGAACATATTGCCTAATAACATTATAGAATAATAGATTATGTTAGGCATGTATCTGAGGTGAAAAAGGACAGCCGGGTGCCATGTGTATATTCAGAATAATAACTGTCAATACCGGGAATCATGTAAAACAAGGGCGATTTACTCATTCACACACAGAGAGGGTGTTATATACCACTCGATCCGGTATCCACCGGGACAGGTCCCCAAACATAGTATCCCGGCATTGACGATACCGGCGATATTGGCCCGTTCGTCTCCGGTTGTGAGCAGCGATGCAAGCTTCCCAAGGTGGGGCAGGTGACCTACATAGAGAGCATCCCTGTTCTTCCCCTCAATGACACTGGCGAAAGCCGCAACATCATCATTCGGAGCCATCCCGGACTGCACCTCGATATGGCCGTTCGTCAGTTTATCCGCCAGTATCCGGGCCGTCTGGGCGGCTCTCGTTTTGCCGCTGTGATAGATCCTCGGGACGCTCACTCCAGCCCTTGCCAGACAGTTCGCAACCGCCTCAACCTCGCTCCTTCCCTCTACCGAGAGAGACCTATCGGGATCAACCTCTTTCGATAGAGCCTTACCGTGTTGGACCAGGTAGAGGATCATTGCCTTCCAACTCCTTCTCCAAGGCATGCGATGCCAGGATGACGCAGGTGGTTCAGCTTAATACATCCGGGATTGAATATGGATAACTTTCTGCATTCAATCCCGAATATCAGATGCCGACGTGCTGCCGAAAGAACTCAGTCAGATATTTCTTATCCACAGTTCCATTGGCCACGCCCATAGTGATTTCATATAGTTCATCATTGGTGGCGTTGAGCTGCCTCTCGTTGAGTAGCAGGAAGAATTCAGCGGCAGCCAGAGCTGTTCGTTTGTTGCCGTCGATGAAAGCGTGATTGCAGCACAAATGATAGAGGTAAGCTGCCGCTTGTTCGGCGAGATTGTTGTGAAGTAAGGCTCCGCTGAACCTTTGCTTTGGCATGGCTGCGGCAGCCTCGAGTAATCCATTATCTCGAATCCCGGCACCGCCGCCAAACTCCTCAATCAGCTTTTGATGAATACTCAGAACGATATCTACAGTTAGAAAAGTTGTCTCGACATTCACTGCGCCAGTTTTTCCAATACGCTGCGACGAGTTCTGATAATCTTGTTCAGCAGTTCCTCAGTACGAGCCTTGGTTATAGTTCCTGGAGAGACAGGGGAAATAATGATGTTTCCATGATCGATGGTAATCTCCACAGTTGCGTCTTCTTCAAGGCCGACAAGTTCCAGAAGCGGCTTATCCAGTAAGAGAGCGTTGCTGTTGCCGACCTTTCTCAGTTGTTTGATCACCTCTGTCCTCCCTTGCCCGTTATAACAATATTATGCCCAATATCAGATCATTGTCAATCTATGCCAGAAAATAACAATTGACAGTTCACAAGACTTGGTGTAGACTTTTAGACATCTAGAAGAGTATATATCTATATGAGACACCGCAATGGCAAAACAATTAAGATATCTTGAGATAGCTCAGACCCTGAAGTCGAAGATCAAGCAGGGAGTCTTTCCCCAGGGTCAGAGCCTTCCGAGCCAGAAAGAGCTTTCCAATATCTTCAATACTTCCGTTATGACGATACGTGGAGCTCTGGCCGTTCTTGAAGAGGAAGGAATTCTGACCATTGTTCATGGTGTTGGAACATTCGTTGCGGCCCCGGGAATTCATACTGATTCGATCAGCCTCCAGGGTTTCCAGAATGAAATGGACCAGCAGAAGATGTGCATTGTCAATCGCATTCTTGATGTTGAACATGATATCGAAAGTACGAACATTAGACGCCTGTTCAAGGATGACAATGCGGCTTTCAGCTGTCTGACACGATTGCGAACTATCGAAGAGGTGCCGGTCATCCTTCAGAGATCCTATGTCCATCAAAAATTCCGCGATGTCCTGGTGGAATATGCTGCGGAGAAATCTCTCTATCAGTTCTTTTCCCGGAAGACCGGAATTATGGTGACTCAAGGTAGGGAAATCATGATGCCGGTGGTCCTGAAGGATGATGAACTTAAGCAGCTGTCTCTTTCCGGGCCCTGTACGGCCTTCCTGTCGAAGCGAATCAGCATCAGCCTCGATGACGAGGTTGTCCTCTACGACGAAGCCTACTTACCGGGTCCATATGTGATTATGGCGTCGCGTAAACACGGGAAGAATAACATGTTTAAATACATCATCAACAAATCAGGAACCTTGGACTCCTCAGAAAGTTTCAATGATCCGGAGCTGTGGGAGGACCTTATCTAGCATGGTTGTGAAAGAGGTACTGAGTATCCGGGGATTGAAGAAGAGCTATCCCGGCGTCATGGCTCTCAAGGGAGTTAATCTCGCCTTCAAAGCCGGGGAGATTCACGGACTGATCGGTGAAAACGGTGCGGGAAAGTCAACCCTGATCAAGATATTGGCAGGGATCGTCAAACCCGACGACGGCGAGGTTACAATACTCGGTAAATCTGTACAGATCAGAAACAGCAAAGATTCCTCCCGGAACAGGCTGTGTTTCATCCATCAGGAACTCAACCTGGTGACCTACTTCAACGCCGCCGAGAATATCTTTCTGGGACATTCCTATCCGAGACGACTCAGGTTTTTTGTGGATTGGAAACGGCTAAAGGCGAAAACCAAAGAAATTACAGATGCATTGCAGGTCCGGATTCCCCTGGATACACCCGTCAGCTACTTGTCGGCAGTAGACCGGGCAATGGTCGCCATTGCTCGAGCCTTCGCTGTGTCGGGGGATATCTATTTTATGGATGAACCTGCAACGGCATTGACCGACATAGAGAAAGAGAAACTCTTTCGGGTTATTAAGACATTAAAGAGTCAGGGCAAGACAGTCGTCTATGTTTCGCACAACCTGGACGATATCCTTGATATCACGGACAGGATTACCGTCATGAGGGACGGAACCGTCGTCGAATGTCGGGAGACCTTGGAAACGACCAAAGACGATCTCATTCGCAGCATGATCGGCAAGAGCCTCGAATCGGCATTCCCCTCCCGGGAGGGCAAGGCGGGAGCTGTTGTC
Organism: Spirochaeta sp.; assembly: GCA_030592625.1. Classification (GTDB taxonomy): domain Bacteria; phylum Spirochaetota; class Spirochaetia; order DSM-2461; family DSM-2461; genus UBA2779. The sequence goes on from JAUVIY010000033.1 coordinate 4,787, forward strand.
TTTAAAGCCGGGGATATCCACAACGAGTCAATTGACGGTCTGAGTTTTGATGTACGAGCCGGCGAGATCCTCGGTATTGGGGGACTGGTAGGTGCAGGCCGGACAGAATTGCTCGAGACGATTTTCGGGGCCCGGGGTAAAGACTCCGGTACCTTCACCCTCAACGGCGTGCCCTTCCGTCCGTCGTCTCCCCGGAGCGCCATCGAACAGGGTGTCGTCCTCGTTCCCGAAGAGAGACGGAAACAGGGCCTTGTCCTGAGCCGTTCAATCTATGAGAACATCTCGATGATGTCCCTGGGTGACATTTCGAACTTCGGATTCCTTAACCACCGAGTGATCAGGAACCGCTCGGAAGAGGCCGGGGAAAAGGTGCGTCTGAAATGTTCCAGCTATTCCAATCATGTCGGGACGCTTTCCGGCGGGAATCAGCAAAAAGTCGTGTTCGCCAAAACTGTCCTTCAGGAGCCAAAGCTCCTGTTGCTGGACGAACCGTCAAAAGGCGTGGATGTCGGGGCTCGGTTCGAGATCTACTCAATCATCAGAGACCTTGCGTCAAGAGGAACTGCCGTTATTATCGTCAGTTCCGATTTCAATGAGGTTCTCGGATTGACTGACAGGATTCTCTTTATCAAGGAAGGGAGGATGGTCTCTTTAAAGGATAATATCGATATGAACCAGGAAAAGTACTTGAACTGCTGCTATGGGAGAGACTCGTAATGAAAGAACTTGTATCGCAGGCCACCACGGGCCATTTGACTATACGGATCGTTCGGACCTGGGGAACCTTCATGGGATTCCTCCTTCTCCTCATTGTCTTTTCCGCTATCCGCCCGGACGTTTTTCCTTCCGGAAGGAACTTGAAGAACATCATCGAACAAGTGGCGACACTGGCGATCGTGGCTACGGGAGTGACTGCCGTCATGGTTACCGGTGATTTCGACCTTTCTGTCGGGTCTATTGCTTCGTTGGTCGGTATTGTCGCGGCATTACTGATGAAAGCTGGTCACGGCACCTTTATCAGCGTCATCATTGCCATGATCCTCGGGACTTCTGCAGGACTGATCAACGGGCTGCTGATTGCTTATGGCGGATTATCAGCCTTTGTCGGGACTCTCGCGACGATGACAGCCTATGGGGGTGTCGCTCTTATCGCATCCAATGGGACCACCATCTTCGGCCTTCCGGAGAACTTCCGATTCCTCGGTCAGGAGTCTGTTGCATTCATTCCGGTCTCCGTGGTAATCATGATCCTGAGCCTCGGCGTTGTCTATGCGCTCCTCGAACAGACAACCTATGGTCGACGCTTATACGCTATTGGCGGGAATGAGGAAGCTTCCTACCTTTCGGGAATCCGCACCAAGCAGGTGAGGTTCCTCTCATTTGGAATATCCGGATTCTTCGCCTCCCTTGGGGGCATAGTTTTAACGAGTCGTCTCCACTCCGCTCATCCACAAGCCGGTTCACCATTTATGCTCAACGCCGCCGCTGCCGTCTTTCTCGGCATGACGGCGTTCAGGGAAGGGGAAGCGAACATCCTGGGCACCTTACTCGGGGTTCTGATAATCGGTGTGATGGGCAACGGTCTGAATATCCTGGGAATCAACTCCTATGTTCAATCGATTCTTACGGGTATCATCATTATTCTGGCGGTGCTTCTCTCTTCCGTTGCGAAAAAGAGAGCCTGAATGAAAGAGGCACTAAACGGATTCAAGGATGCGACCGGGCAGGCTTCTCTTATCGGATACATGCCGGCTCTCTACCCTGATACCAACCGGTACCATCAGATCCTTGGAATCGGAGCCGAAGAGGGGCTCAGATTTATGGAAATCGGTCTCCCGTGCAGGGACCCTCACCTCGACGGGGCAGTTATACGGGAGGCTCTGAAAGCGGTCGAAACCCGTAAACCCGATTTCCCCGGCCTTATTCAGGCTGCCGGCCGTTCGATAGAAGAATCCGGTCTGATGGGCATCGCTATGGTCTATAATGAACGTCTCGAGGAATGCGGTATCGATGTTTTTGTCGATCAATGCCTGAAAGCGGGCATCCATGCCGTTCTGGTGCCCAATATCACCGATAGAAACAGGTTATTGCTTTATGAACAAACAACAGGGACTGGAATCGAAACAGTCAGTTTTCTCAGCTTCAATCTTGATGAGAAGCAAATCGAAAGCATCCTGGCCCAGACAACGGGTTTCCTGTACATGCAATCCATCAAGGGGAGTACAGGCGGTCAGTTTGTTCCAGGCGAAGAAAGCCGGAAAAGGCTTGGCAGGATCAAGGATATGGCGTTTGAATACCGTCTGCCGGTGGCCCTTGGTTTTGGTATCAACACACCGACTGATGCAGCAAACGCCGCAGCGATTGGAGCCGACGCCGTAATTATCGGTACAGCCTTCGTCAAGGCTGTGCAGAGCGGTGGGGAGGCATTTCGCCGATATCTCAAGGGATTCTCGGCATTCCTCAGGAAGGAAGCTCTATGCAAACTGTAATGTCTGTTGATGTCGGAACCACCGCCGTTAAAACCTCAATTATCGAACGTACCGGTCGAATCCTGCTGACGGAATCCATCGAATACCCGCTCATTACAAAGGGATCTCAAGTTGAACAGAACCCCCGGGATTGGTGGACTGCTTTCTGTGAATCCTGTCGTAGAATCGTCCGCAGCGAAGAGACACCAGGCCTCGAAGCCGTTGTATTGAGCGGCCAAATGCAGGATCTCATCCTCCTGAATCACGGTACAACTGTTGGTAATGCCATCCTTTATTCTGACACCCGAGCCAAAAGGGAGTTCTCAGAACTGAGCAATACACTGGGTACAGATTTTCTGGAAAAGATTACCCGGAATCCTGCTGATGCCGCAGGATTACCAGCCAAGATCCGGATGATCCAATCCCACCAGGACCTTTCTGATCCCGCCTGCCGAATTCTTCTCGGAGCACATGATTACCTGTGTTGGAGACTCACCGGTGAGCAGGTTACGGATCCAACCAATGCTTCAACGACCGGATTGCTGAATTTTTCTTCAGGAACCTGGGACCGCCGCATACTGTCATATCTCGGTATTACTGAGGACCAGCTTCCGAGGATCGAGCGGGCTGGAACTGTCTCCGGTGTTGTTTCGGCGCAAGCCGCCGAAGCCTGTGGACTTCCTTATGGTCTCCCCGTAATCCATGGTGCGGGGGATGCAGGCTCCTCTACCATCGGGGCCGGGGCGGGAATCCCCGGAGTTGTATCATGTTATCTCGGTACATCCGGTTGGATAGCCACAACCGTGAAGGAGACAGTGGCTCCATCAACGGGTATTCACAACCTCAAGCATCCTAATGGCCAAGACGTCATTGCGATCGGTCCTATGTTAATGGCGGGAGGGAATATCTCCTGGCTGTTGGATTCCTTCGATCTGCGAAGCCGGGGAGGCGACCCCTTTCAGATCCTTCAGGAGACTGCACGGGAGGCCTCACCCGGGAGCTCGGGACTCTTCTACCTTCCTTATCTCCAAGGTGAGCGTTCTCCGTTCCGGGATCCCAACGCTCGTGGTGCGTTTATCGGCCTCCGCAAGCACATGGGTCGGCCTGAGATATTCCGGGCTGTGATCGAGGGAATCGCTTACGCCCTCACGACGATCCTTACATTGATCGAAGGGAGTGATTTGAGTGGGGACCGGTACATTCACGTATCCGGCGGGGGTGCAGAGAATGAATTCTTGACGGAGGTTCTCGCGTCGATCACTGGAGCGACAACATTGGTCTCCTCCAATGCGGCTCAGAGCGGAGCTCTCGGTAATACGGTGATTGCAGGTCAGGCTCTCGGTTGGTTCGATTCCTATGAACTACCCGAGGGATTCCTCCGCATAGAACGAGAGCATAAACCTGATGTAAAGATGCATAGGTTGTACATGAAGCACCTGGATATTTTCCGCGGCCTCTATACCGCTTTGGCGGGGAGTTTTAAAGAGATATCCCGGTTGAACAATGAAACCAATTTTAAGGAGTAATACAGTATGAGAAACATGCAGTTCATGGTCATAGCCATGTTGGTACTGGTGAGCCTGGCTGTTCCCGTATGGTCGTCAGGAACCGACGATGCGGCCGGTATGAAGAGAGTGGCAGTGGTCACTCCCTACATGGCGAATGCCACAACGGCTTATGTGATCGGAAAATTCGAAACAGAGGCTGAAGCCAGGGGTTGGAAAGTCACTGTGTCGGACACTGCCGGCGATTTCGGGATGCTTGTCAGTCGAATCGAGGATGCAGTGGCCCAGAACGTCGACGCTATCGTCCTGGGTATGGGCGATCCCGCTCAGATGACTAAAGGCCTGTTACTGGCAATGGAAGCCGACATCCCTGTCTTCGGTCTCGATGCGGGTCTCGCCGACGGCGTCATTTTAAACATCACCTCGGATAATTCCGACCTGGGACGCCAGACAGCCCGTATTCTTGCCGATGCCATGGGCGGGGAGGGGAATATTGTAATGTACACCCACGATCCCCATCCCGGTGTCCGCGCCCGTGCAGTTGGTGCCGAAGAGGTCTTCTCCAGTTATCCCGGAATAGTAGTGATTAATAAGTTCCACATCGATGTCCCCGGTCCTGTGGATAACGCCCGGAAGATTACCGAAGATGTGTTGACCGCTACTGCCGACCCCGATGGAATCTGGGCCGGTTGGGACGAACCCGCCTATGGTTCAACCCAGGCATTGGAAGCTGCAGGAAGAACTGATGTCAAAGTCGTCGGTATCGATGGAACGGATTTTGCCAAGGCGGAAATCGAAAAGGGCGGCCCATTCATCGGGACTATAGAACAGGACTTCGATACTATGGCGACCAAACTCGTCGATTTAATCGCCGGCTATTTTGAAGGAACCATGCCGTCATCGGATGTCTATCAGATTCCCGGCAGGCTTTTTGTCAAATAGCCATTTCAGCAGAAAGTGAAAAAGTCGGACTGTACGTTTATCGCTCAGTCCGACTTCACTCGTATAAGATATCCGCCGGTTGAGTTCGAAATGGCGTATTATATGCAGGAGAGAGCGGTCATAGTGGCCGAACTCAAATAAAAAACTCTCCGGGAAAATCGGGGCGACTCAGTCTCGTTCTTGGTATCCGTTGTAGCCACAGTAAGGGTTTTGGCAACCAGGTAATTGGCACCCTCCCAGGTTGAACCTTCATAGGCTATCAGAAGTTCACCTTCCTTGAAATCCAGTATCCCGGCCTCCTCCGACCCGGATGATGATTGTGACGATGACTTCGAAACCTAATCTGATGCCAGATCTTTGGCAGCATCTCCAAACACATCTTCCATGCTCTCGCAACCGGCAAAAACAAAGAGAATAACAAGCAACGAAAAAATGTAGATCGTAACCGTCTTCATACCCATAACGCAACTTCCGCTTGTTTATTTGGATAAATTATCGTTCACTAAATAGTATGTCGCAAGATTTGAAATCCCAGATCATTAATCGCCGGGACCTGACAGATAACGAGTTACAGTCAGCCTGCATTCCTGTACGAGAATCATTGGAATTGCTTACAGTAATGTACAACCCGCAAAATGGAAAAGAAAACCTGGCAGTATAATTACTTATACCGTCAGGCTTTTTCGATAGGCTCAACACCCGTTGCGGGTGGAATGAAGCCTGCAGCGGGAATTGAAATTATGAATATTTTATCTGAATGCCTGAATAAATATCTCTATAGTTCCATTAAGAATAGCTGATCGGATCTCAGGACTATCGCTGTAGAAACTGTAGCTGTGGGTGTCTCCTGTTACATCGAGGGTCAGTGAGTTGAGGGCCTTTGCTGTATCCTTACTTACCAGGGGATTTACTACGAAATCATCTTCACCGTAGATTACCAGAGCAACACCCGAGTATTCTGACGCCTTGTCGATAGGATCATATGCCAGAAGGTCTTCAAACCATTCAAGACTAAGCTGCTGTTGTGCTCCGAAAATGGTTGTAAAATCTGCATAACCATCTGTCTTTGCTTTTGCATAAAAATTATCCCAGGCATCCTGACCTCCCAGAAAGTTGACCATTGTCATACTATCTACTGCTGGAGCGAGGAGTACCATGCCGTCAAAATTATGACTTCCATCCGTTGCCATAGCGAGAGCAATGCGGCCACCCATGCTATATCCGAAAATGCCGATCCGCTTGCTGTCAATAGCATAATTATTTATTACATAATCTATGGAGGCATCAACATCGTCTATCATATTAGAAAGAGTATTTATCTGAAAGTTCTCAGTGCTTTCGCCGCAACCGGGGAAATCCATACGTATAGATGCAATTCCATGTTTGCCAAGCTCTTCGGCAATATTGCTATATCCTCCGTTTTCATCACGGGAGCCGCCATGTCCATGTGCCATAACTACAAGTGGGAATTTACCTTTTCCTACAGGTGTAACTACAGATGCAGGGATTAGAGAATCCCGAATTGGGATTCCTACTGTAAATGTTTCAATCTTATAATCTGCTGTTTCAGTAACCCTGGTGGTCATACAGCTTGATAACAGGAACAGTGAAACTACAATAAATAATAAATATTTGAGTGATACTTTCATAATGATCTCCTTATTATTGAAATTTGAATATAAGGCTAACTATGGCAAATCCATCTGTCAAGTAATCGAATCGATTGATTGTAGTAATCAGTGTACTCGGAAATGATATTCCGAACTTGCTTCTATGGAATCAGTACGAAGTGATCCAATCACCTGTTCGGTGTAAGCATTCATATTCGGTGCGGCTACAGAGATATGGTTTGTAGCAGATCTTTGATGAAATTGAACATAGCTGTCTGATTACCGTATCAATTAATGTGGAAGTCTTTCTTCTTTCGAGTCAGATGAATAAATCTACACCATGTCCAAAGAATGACGTGTCCTCCGGAATCATCCGTAGCTGTGCAGTCCCGACAACAGGAAGTTCACCCCGAAGAAGGTAAAGAGGGTAAAGAGGAAACCGATTACCGATAACCATGCACTCATGGGTCCCCGAAGTTTTTTGTAGAACCTGACATGCAGATAGAGTGTATAGGTGAGCCATGTAATCAGTGCCCATGTTTCCTTGGGATCCCAGGACCAGAACCGTCCCCAGGCGTTTGCGGCCCAGACGGCACCGAAAACCAGAGCACCGGCTGTGAAAATGGGATAGCCGATGGCGATGGCGGTATATGTGGTTTTATCGAGGCGCTTCCTTTTCTCTGTATTTTTTGTGGCCAGGTATACGATAGCCGAGACGAAGGCGACGGCGAAGAAGGCCTCTCCTATGAATGCGAAGGTGACATGGAGCACCAGCCAGTAGGATTGGAGAGCTGGAATCGGCGGCTTTACAGTATCCGGAGCGATGGGTGATGAGGCGATGGCCAGAAGGGCCAGGGAAACAACTGTTCCTCCGAATACAATGATGGAACCGAAGGATTTCTTGAACTTCAGTTTACCGGCACCCAGGATAATCATAATGGCCGCAGAGAAGAACACTAACGACTCATATGTGTTGGTGATCGCTGCAAAGCCGATCTGAAAACTGCGGATGACGAGTTCCGTCAGCAGCAGCAGTGCCGATGCCAGGAGAATATAAGCCGAGACCGAATCCCTGCCTCCGGGGCGAAAGAGGTAGACGGCCATGATAATGAGTGCTGCCAATTGCAGGATAAAGGCTATTGTTGCGAGCATTAATTCATATCTCCCAGTTTCTGGATGAATGTCATGAAGAGTCCGATGCAGAGAATAATCAGGGACAGATAGATAATAATAATTCCCCTCTGGGTGACAACCTGCAGTCCTGATTCGCTGTGTACCAGCAGATCGGTAAGCACCGTTCCTGAGAGTTCTTGTCCGACGTCCAGTGTCGTCTCCTTCCGGCTGCCGTCCTTTTCCAGAATGAAAACGGCACCCTTACCATTACCGCCGAACCGGTATTCGAGGAATCCAAGGAAGCCTCCGTCAAACGACATGGCTTCACCCGGCCGCATCATGACACTTTCGTCACCCTTTTCCATCACCGCAATAACCTCGTTTCGGTAGGAGCTTTGAAAAATCCGGTACCGTCCCATTCTCAGCGGCTTGTTCACTTCGATGTCGAAAGACCTCTCAACGGAGTCTTCATTTATGATTTCGACTCTGCTGATCCAGTCCTTTGGGCGCCCATCTTCATAAACCTCGAAATCAAATATCTTCAAGCGGATCAGCTTGCCGTCAGGCATCTCCAGAGAACTGCCTTCCGCCAGGAACACGACCGTTTCCTGCCTTGTGAAGAGTGTGATGACTCCGGCAATGATGAGCAGGAGGAGGCTTAAATGTATCAGGTCCGGACCGAGTCTCAAGGGAGCCCGTCTGGTCAGTCTACCAATAAGTCGACGCAGAGAGCAGGCGAGAAGATTCAGGAAGAAAATCCCCAGGGGTATCAGGAAGAGGGCGGATCTCCAGAAATGGTGGAAATGGACAGTTGTAATCGCTCCCCCGAGTGCGGTCCCGTAACTGTCGATATAAAAGGAGGGTTCCCGTTCCTGAGGAATGATCGTAGCGATAATGGCGAGTACCGTTATCACGACAATCACGATAATGGCGATCTTCAGGGAAGAGAGGAATCGGATTATTTTGCTCATAGTGGATCAGCTCTCTCCTTCGCTGTCTTCGTATTTACTGTAATAGTCCGATATGGACGCTCTCTCTTCAGGTGTCATAGGCGTATTGAACCATTTGTGCTCGGGCCTGGCGAGGATATCATCGCTTACCCCTGGAAGCAGGTGTTCCGCCTCGGGGATCATTTCCATGTAAAATCTCTCGGCAATATCGTAAAAACCGTGCCATTGCACATAATCGGGACCCATCATGGCGATTCCATTCCGGGCTCTTCTGCCTTCATGATGCCAGAGATAGAACCAGATCCAGTCCATGTGCTCATTGAAGGGGATGTCGTCAAGGACACCGGCATCTGTCAGTCTTGTAACGATTTCCTTCCCGGGAATCGCGAATTTCTCATTGTAAAGCTCAATCCCGGCGTCGTACTGCTGATAGAAATTCTCAACATATTCCGGACTGTGGCAGGTCATACAGACTTCCTGCATCGATTTTCTCTTGGCGTCGGAATCTTCGGTTTTAAAAGAGACATCAGCCCTGATATTCCATGAGAGCCGATTACCGATATCATGGGTTCGCCCCTGATTAATGGTTGCCGAAACATGACAGGTAGCGCAGGTGGGTGCTGCACTGTAATCCCGGCCCAGAACCCAGGAGGATTCATCCATGTTCATCTCATCCAGGTGGCTTCGGTAGGCGATGTTGTGCTTCGATTCCGTATAAACTTCCATCTGGGGATGATCCGGGCCCAGGTGACAACGGCCGCAGGTTTCGGGGGCTCTGGCCTGGGCCAGGGAGAAGTCGTGCCGGGAGTGACAGGCGGCGCAGGAACCGGTGGA
>JAUVIY010000210.1 GCA_030592625.1 Spirochaeta sp.
CCTGGTCGTTCCTTCGGAACTGCTCGGCCATGCATCCAGAGGCCTGGTCGTTCCTTCGGAACTGCTCGGCCATGCATCCAGAGGCCTGGTCGTTCCTTCGGAACTGCTCGGCCATGCATCCAGAGGCAATTCGAGCATTTTTATAACGCATCACGCAAACTCATTGTGCAAACCACAGTGAGTCGCAAGGAGTCTCAATTGAAAGATATTCAAAACCTGTGGACTTCCAGAGTCCTCAGCGAATTGGAGAATATGGCAGAATCCGCAGGAGTCGAATCCGATGGATTTTCAAGCCGTTTGAGCGTCGGGAAACCTCCGAAAAGTGATATGGGCGACCTGTCTTATCCTCTTTTCCCTTTTGCAAAGGACCTGAAGAAGGCGGCTCCGGCACTTGCTGTCGAGATTGCCGGGAGACTGGGTGGCGAAGAAGCCGGTATTTCGGTTGCCGGTCCCTATTTGAATATCCGGATCGACAGAGCTTCGGCCATATTCAATCTTCTTGAGATTATTGAAGCTTCCGGCGATGACTGGGGTTCAGGCGATAATCTGGCCGGCCGCAAAGTGATGGTCGAGTTCTCGAGTCCCAATACAAACAAGCCCCTCCATCTGGGTCATTTGAGAAACGATATCCTTGGAGAAAGCTGTGCCCGGATTATTGCGGCTCGGGGAGCTGAAGTTCAGAAAGTGAATCTGGTTAACGACCGGGGTGTGCATATCTGTAAATCCATGCTGGCCTACAGGAAGTTCGGAGAAGGGCAAACCCCCGAAACAATGGGAGTGAAGAGCGATAGATTTGTCGGAGATCTCTACGTTCGTTTCTGCCAATGGGCGAGGGAAGAGAAGGATGCGGAGGATGAGGCACAGATGATGCTTCAGGCCTGGGAATCCGGAGATAAGAAAATCCGAGATCTCTGGAAAACCATGAACGGTTGGGCCCTATCGGGTATTGAGTCCACATATAAACGGACAGGTGTGAGTTTTGACCGGATCTACCGGGAGAGCGAAACCTATCTCCTTGGAAAAGAACAGGTTCTAAAAGGGCTTGAGTCCGGGGTTTTCTACAAGGATGATGATGGATCGATCCGCCTTGACATGGATGAAATCGGTCTTGACACAAAGGTTCTCCTACGTTCGGACGGTACCTCTGTCTATATCACTCAGGATCTGGGAACTGCAATCAGCAGGCATGATGAGTGGCCCTTCGATCAGCTCATTTACGTCGTTGGAAGTGAGCAGGAATATCATTTTCGGGTTCTTTTCTACGCATTGAAGAAACTCGGTTTCCCCTGGGCCGAACGGCTGAGGCATCTTTCCTACGGCATGGTGAATCTACCGGAAGGAAAAATGAAATCCAGGGAAGGCACCGTGGTGGACGCAGACGACCTGATCGACAAACTGTCAGACCTGGCTCTCGCCGAAATACAGGCGAAGGGCAGAGAAGACGATGTCGGTGATGCTTCATTCACCGCCGAGAAGATTGCCATCGCCGCTCTGCATTATTTCCTGCTTCAGGTTTCCCCGACCAAGGATATGATATTCAATCCGGAGGAATCCTTGTCCTTTACCGGTAATACCGGACCCTATCTGCAGTACATGGTGGCTCGGGTAACCAGCTTGATCGCCAAGGCTTCCGAGAGTGTCAGAGATGCCGATGTGAAACCGGAGCTTCTGAACCGGGATGACGAATGGGAACTCAGTCGCAGAATCGCTGAATATCCCGAACTTGTATCCCGTGCCGCCGACAAGCTCGACCCCTCGATTCTGACGGTTGGTTTATACGAAATAGCCAGGGATTTCAGCCGTTACTATCACGAAGTTCCCATTGCCCGGGCGGATGATGCATCCCTTGCCGCCAGCCGTATGGCACTGGCCAGGGCGGTATTGGCGACCCTGAAGAGCGGTTTCAAGCTCTTGAATATACCTTATATCGAGGCGATGTAGGTTTTCCCATAAGGGAATCCATGGGAGAATGCGATAGGGATAGAAGCGGTACCCCGCAGCCCGGCTGAGGCCGGGGGAGGAGTACAAGCGGATAGCCCGGACCCCGCCCTTCGGGAGCGAACTCAGGCGGGGTATCGCCCGGGATCGGTTGACCATAAGTCCCTGCAGATGCTATACATGCCCGGTGCGCTCACGCGACGCGATTTTTATATGACTGAGGTCTGAATTACGATGTACGCTCTGGTAGAAATCAAGGGCAAACAGTACAAGGTGGAGAAGGGCAGCCTGATCAAGGTTGACCTCCTCGGCGAAGAAGCCGGTAATAAGGTGGAATTCGAAACTGTACTGATGCTTTCAGGCGACAAGGGTCCCAAGATTGGTCAACCCTACGTCAAAGGCGCTAAAGTTACGGCAATCGTAGGTGAAACCGTCAAGGGAACCAAGATTAATGTGCTGAAGTTCAAAAAACGGAAAGGGTATCACAGGAACCAGGGACATCGTCAGAAATACTCCCTTCTCAAGGTGAACGAGATTACCGGTTAGGGAAAAGGCGATGGTTGAGATCGTCGTAGTCCTGGACGGCAGCGGTTGTTTGAGCCGGATGAGCCTGAAAGGTCATGCGGGATTTGAATCGGTTGAAGGCAGTCGTTGCATAAGGTTGCGACGGATCTTTCACCGTTTAATGGGGTTTTCGATAAAGAACGGCCCTGCAAACCCTGCCTGTGCGGCGGTAACCCTTCTGGCCCGTAGTGTAGCCCGTTTGACGGCTTCACGTACGGGATGGACAGTCGACGGTGCAGCGCCGGTACCGGGGAACCTCTCCCTGGTGATAAATCGGCGGCCCGAAGACACGGATGAGTGGCTTCGCGGGGTAACTGATACCCTGTTGCAGGCCCTGGCCGATATCGACGAGGAATATCCCGGAACGATATCGGTGAGCTTAGAGGAGATTAACAATGGCTCATAAAAAGGGCGGCGGTTCTTCAAAGAACGGTCGCGATTCCAATGCCCAGAGATTGGGTGTCAAACGCTACGGCGGTCAGCTGGTAACGGCGGGGACTATCCTTATTCGCCAGCGTGGTACTCGCATCCATCCCGGAGAAAATGTCGGTCGTGGCAAAGATGACACGTTATTTGCAAAACTGACAGGAACCGTTCTTTACCATTTTAAAAAAGGTAAGAAGCGGGTTTCCATCGTCACCGAGAGCTGATACCCTATGTCCGCCTTCGTCGACGAGACCCGTTTCGAGGTCCGGTCCGGCGACGGTGGAGCCGGCAGCTCCTCCTTCCGCCGTGAAAAATATGTGCCTCGTGGGGGTCCCGACGGAGGAGACGGTGGGAAAGGTGGTGATGTCATTTTCATCACCCGCCGAAACCTGGCAACCCTGTCCCATACCCGGGGCAAAGTTATTTACAAAGCAAAACATGGTGATCCGGGGCGGGGCCGGAAAAGGCACGGCAAGAACGGTGAAGACATCATCATCCCCGTTCCTCCGGGAACCATCATAACGGATACTGAAACCGGCGAAGTTCTCCATGATTTTCCCACTAATGTCGAGGGGGAAGAATGGGCGTGCCTCACAGGTGGTAAGGGTGGCCTCGGTAACTGGCATTTTCGCACTTCAAGGAACCAGAGTCCCACCTATTTTCAAGATGGAAAACCGGGGATGAACCGGAATGTCAGCCTGGAACTGGCACTCATTGCCGATATAGGCCTTGTAGGAATGCCCAGTGCCGGGAAATCAAGTCTCATCAATGCTCTCACCGCCGCCAACTCAAAAGTCGGGGCTTATCCATTTACAACTAAAATCCCCAGTCTCGGTGTGCTCAGGCGCGGTGAAACGGAAGTGGTGCTCGCCGATATTCCGGGGCTCATCGAAGGAGCTTCCAATGGAGCAGGATTGGGGCATAAATTCCTTCGGCATATCGGCAGGTCCGGATCTCTGGCATATTTAACCGACCTCGGAGAAGAGGATCCTGTCCATGCCGTGATGCTTCTCGAGGAGGAGCTCCGGAAATACAATTCCCAACTTTCCGACAAAAACCGGATCATCATAGGTTCAAAAACCGATCTGGATGAAACCGGTGAGAAGCTTTCTGCACTTATTTCATCTTTCCCCGAAGACAAAGTGCTTGGTGTATCGGTATATACCCGGAACGGTTTGAACGAACTGACCGACGCTTTTATCGAGTGGGGTTCTGCGGTCAAGTGAAGACGGCGATACTCGGGGGATCCTTCAATCCGGTTCACAGCGGTCACATTGCGTTGGCCGAAGATGTGCTAAAACTTGGATATGTGAGAATCCTCTTCATTCCGACATCAAATCCACCTCATAAAACTCCTGCCGGAGGGGCGACTGACGAAGACAGGATTGAGATGCTCAATCTGGCGTTGAAGGACAGAAAATGGGCGGAAGTCTGGGGCGGAGAAATCCGCCGTGGTGGTTTTTCGTACAGCATTGATACTGTCAGGGAACTTAAAGCTTCAGGAATCATTGATTCTCGACCGGGACTGATTATCGGTGATGACCTGGTCGAGGGATTCTCTTCCTGGAAGAATGTTGATGATCTGGCGAGGGAAACGGACATCATTCTCGCGAGAAGAGACTCAGGGTCTTCAGTGAATTTCCCGTACAATTGCAGAAGGCTGGAGAATACTCTCTGGCCGTATTCATCCACGGAAGTGAGAGATATTATCACCGAAGGTACAGACCTGAAGGGCATTGTGCCTTCTGCTGTTGCTGTCTATATCGAATTGAAGGGCCTGTATCGCGATGCGACAACCTGAAAACGCCGCCTGGTATCTTGCTCTCATCGTGATACTGATGGCCTCTCTCGTGGTATGGGCCGTCCTGACCCTGCGGATTGATGTATTCACTGAAGCCATGAAACGCGGTGAGACCTTGAGTATCCTTCTGGTTATTGATGATGGGGAGAGCCCCCTTCTCACGGAAGTGCTCTATTATCATCCGGTAACCCAGAACGGGTCACTTGTTGCCATACCTTATGAAACGGGTACCCTGCTCTCCTCCGTTGACCGAGTCGACAGGCTGGAAACAATTTATGAACCGGAGAACTGGGAACCGTACAAGGA
>JAUVIY010000025.1 GCA_030592625.1 Spirochaeta sp.
GACCCGAGCGTTTGACGCTGCCGCCGCCGTAATGAAGCAGGATTTTGCCGCCCAGTTTCGAGCTTTCCTTTACAAGGGCTTCTTCGGCATTTCGGCCGAAAATGAATTGTGTCGGGCTGATGAATTTAAAATCGAGCATAATATCTCCTTGGAATGTACAGGGAATTGTTTACTTCTGTACCCTGACAGACATAAAGGTAATAAATTTTCATCAATCAGGTCCGGAAATCCTTATCGAAATTGTTGAATCAACTTATTACGATGGTTAGGATGAACAGTGAATGCAATATATTCGCCTGATTTTCTTTGTATCCACCATTACAATAATTCAGCCTGCACTCCTGTCGGCACATCCTCACATGTGGATCCGAGGGCAGGTAATCCCGGAACTCGGACGCCGGGGATTGGAATCGGTTCGGATTATCTGGGATATGGATGAATTTACCAGTGCCTCGCTTATCCTGGATTACGACATCAACGGCGACGGGAAGCTGAATCCTTCGGAAGTGGAGAACCTGCGCCTCGAAGCATTCGAGCACCTCTTCGAGAGTGAATACTACTTGCTTGTCGAGATACGGAATCTGATGGCGACTCCCGGACGGGCCAGGAATTTCATTGCGTCCATACACGAAGGACGGATCGTCTATGATTTTCAGGTCCCTCTCAAAGTGCCGATCCGGTGGGATGATATTCCTGATGTCAGTATATTTCTGTTCGATCAGAGCTACTTCATCGATTTCCGCCCTGAGGAAATCGCCGATTATACAGCAGTCTACAGAAATACCGAAGTATTTTTCCAAAAAGTCAATAAACGATCCATGACATTGGGCTATGGGATGATAGAACTGACCGGCCTGACGGCCGTATTCGTGAGGGAAGGATGAGCACAGCGGCTGTGAATCCGTTCACCGGACAGGCAGTTTCCACTTCAACCATTCCCGTACCCGGATTCTTGAGGGACTGGGGATTCCGTCTGCAGGAATCTCTGATAGAGGCCTCCCGTTCGGTTACCTCGGAAGGTGACTGGACCGCCGTAATCCCGGCACTGTCCATCGCAGTCGTTTTCGGCATTGTCCACATCATCGGACCGGGACACGGAAAGCTTTTCACCATCGGCTACTTCGGGTCCCGGCGTGCGAAACTTTCCGAGGGGCTCATACTGAGTGCCCTGGTGAACATTCTTGATTCTCTCTCCGCATTGCTGCTGGTGGGCCTCGCCTACGGGATACTCTCTATTCCCCTGAGAGCCGCCGGAGCATCGGCAGGATATTACACCCGACTGATTGCTTACGCTTCGGTAGCACTGCTCGGCACCTTCCATCTCCTGAGCCACCTGCGTTCCAGCCATCGCGCCGGGCAATATGAAAAAAAACCTTTGATGAAACCCTGGATGCTGGCTCTGACAGTGGGATTAATCCCCTGCCCGGTGAGTTCCGCCATCCTGGCCTGGGGTATCGTGAATCATGCCCTGGGATTTTCTCTATTACTGGTTATGGGAGTATCCATTGGCGGCATGATGTCCATGACCCTGTTCACCTTCGTCATCATCGGCGGGAAATCCGGGCTATCCATGGTAATGGAAAAGCGGGGACTCAGCAGAACCTTGAACATCATCGAGATTGTTTCGATGGCGCTCCTAATACTGATCGGTGTGCTGCTGTTTCTGACAATGTTATAGATGCTCCGGTGGTTCAGATACTCTCAGTTGAGGTAATTTCAAAAATCGAGCATTTTTGAAATTACCCAGACCTTTAGAATACTTAATTTATTAATATATAATAAATTAAGTATTCGACCCCATAACGAGGTTTTTGCAAAATGGTAATTTTGAAAGAACCTCAGTTGATGAGACCGGCCTCCCGCCCCACTTCGGCAAAGGCCTCCAGTGCCTTGTCGATGTTCGCAGCCGACAGGGCCGCCGAGGCCTGAACCCGGATTCGGGCCGTCCCCTCGGGTACGACAGGAAAACCGAATCCGGTGACGAAAACCCCTTTCTCCAACAGCCTGGCACTCATATCGATGGCAAAAGCCGTCTTCCCGACGATGATGGGGATTATGGCACTCTCCCCCTCAAGGGGATTGAATCCCATCTTCTTCAAACCGTTCCGGAGCAGACGAATGTTCTCCCGAAGCCGGGCCAGGATGGCGGGGTCTCTCTCCAGGAGATGAACCGCCTCCAGGGCACCTGCGGCCACGGAAGCCGGAAGGGCGTTGGAGAATATCTGGGGCCGGGATGACTGGATGAGGGCGTCGATGACGGCCCGGCTTGAGGCGACATAACCGCCGGCAGCGCCCCCCAGGGCCTTGCCGAGGGTGCTGGTAACGACATCGATTTCCCCTTCCAGTCCGTAATGCTCAATCGTTCCTCGACCGTGAGGCCCGGTGACGCCGGTACCGTGGGAGTCGTCCACCATCACCGCCGCATCGTAGCGCCGGGCCAGCTCGACGATACCCGGAAGCCGGGCCAGATCGCCTTCCATGCTGAAGACGCCGTCGGTGATGACGAGGATGGAGCCGCCTGGGGCCCGTTCGGCAGCGGCCTGTTTAAGTTTTTCCTCGAGTGAAGCCATATCCGAATGGGAGTAGATTTTCCTGCCGGCTTTGGAGAGCCGAATACCGTCGATGATACTGGCATGGTTAAGCTCATCGGAGACGATGATATCACCTTCACCGGCCAGAAGAGGAATTGCACCGGTGTTGGCGGTCCAGCAGGATACGTAAGAGATAGCCGCTTCAGTACGTGAGAATCGGGCCAGTTCTTCCTCCAGCTCCCGATGGATGGTGAAGGTGCCGCAGATAAATCGGACGCTGGCGGTACCGGCGCCGTATCGGTCCAGCGCCGTTTTGGATGCGGCCACAACGTCAGGGTGATTCGACAGCCCCAGGTAATTATTCGAGGAGAGAATCACCACTTCTCCATGGTTTTCCATGGGAGACCTGGCGGCCATAGGTCCTTCCAGATGACGAAGGGTTTTCCATGTCCCCTTCTTCTTCATAATTTCGTTTGATTCGCCCCAGCGGGCATGAAAACTATCGTTCACAGCCTTGCTCCAATCCGGAATATTCGATATAACGGAATTATATTCTCGATATCGAACAGGCACAAGCAGCGCCAGGCCGCCAGGAGGTCAACATGGCAACCAACCAACCCCCCGCAGTCGGATCTCGCATCAGAGCCATCCGTAAGGAACACGGTCTCACCCTCGAAGATCTTTCCCTCAAATGCGGTGTATCCAAGTCCATGCTCAGCCAGATTGAAACCGAATCGGTAAACCCCACCATCGCCACGGTGTGGAAAATCGCCGGCGGTCTGAGTATCGAATTCCATGCTCTTCTGGAAGGCAAGGAAGAACCTTCCGGCACAATCCACCTCACCAGACGAAAAGACGCCACGATCCTGGATCTCGTCGATGGGAAAGTGCACCTTATCGTCCTATCTCCCCTGGAAATGGTGGATGACCTTGAAATGTACCTGCTTCAGATGGATGCAGGCGCAATTCTGGAATCCCGGCCGCATCATCCAGGCACTGAGGAATACCTCACCGTCCTGGAGGGTGAGTTGGAAGTGACCGTCGGAAAGCATACCGAACTCCTGGGTCCCGAGGATTACATCATCTACGCCGCCGATGTCCCCCACATCATCCGGTCGGCGGGCAACGGATCGGCCAGAGCCCATCTGACGGTGCGATTCACTCAGGAGCGAGGGCGGAGATGACGGATCGCATCCTGGTAACAGGTTCCTACGGGCAGATCGGTACCGAACTCACCCTCAGGCTCCGAAGTATTTACGGGGACGCCAACGTCATCGCCACCGACATTACCCCGGCACCCGAAGCATTGGAGGCCGGCGGTCCATGCCGCTACCTGGACGTTACCGATCCCCGACAAGTCACGGCCCTGGCGGTGGAAAACAAGATTACCCACATCTACCACCTGGCGGCCATACTCTCAGGGAATGGGGAACTGAATCCCCAGAAATGCTGGGACGTGAATATGAACGGGCTGTACAACATCCTGGAAACTGCCCGAACATGGAAGGTGAAACAGGTGATTACCCCCAGTTCCATCGCGGCATTCGGCCCGGATACCCCCAAGGAAAACACTCCCATCGACACGATCCTGAGACCGACAACCATGTACGGTATCACTAAAGTGGCCGGAGAACTTCTGAACGAATATTACAATCAGAAATACAATGTCGATGCCCGGAGCCTTCGATTCCCGGGTATCGTTTCCCACGAAACCGAACCCGGCGGAGGCACCACCGACTACGCCGTGGACATGTATGTGAAAGCTGTGGCCGGCGAGGACTACACCTGCTTCGTCACTCAAGAAACCACCCTTCCCTTCCTCTACATGCCGGACGCCCTGAACGCCCTTTTGGAACTGGCGACGGCGGATGAATCAAAACTGATCCATCGGACATTCAACATCACCGGATTCTCCGCCTCGGCCGCCGAATTTGCCGAAGCTGTGATCCGCCGCATCCCCGGATTCAGCTGTGGTTTCGAGCCGGATTTCCGACAGATTATCGCCGAATCCTGGCCGAGGAGCATCGACGATAACGATGCCCGAAGGGAATGGGGATGGAAGCCTTCCTTCGACCTGGAAGCCATGAGCGACGACATGATCGCCCGGCTGAATGATAAATAATCCTTCCCCGCCGGCAGGAGGTCATCAAAATTGCTCGAGTAACCTTATGCTGACCCTATGAATATTCTTTGACTACACTGGAAAAAGTAATGAGGTTTTCTCATTTAGCAGCAGGTGGAGCATTACAGCCTGTAGAAGCCATGAAACCGGAATCTCAAGACGTGTATAGGGGATTTTTGAATCTCGTATTAGCTCTTAAAAGTCCAGAGGACCATACAGTCGAATTGACAGAAGTTCGTCAAAGACAATAATAAAAAAGACGATCCCTGAATCGGGACCGTCCGGGCCTGTGGAAGTATAGTTACGGTTATCTCGATTTGCCGATCAGAATCCGTGCAGAAAATACTTCCTCAGGCTTTTTTCATGACACCCATTTCTACTTGTACAATTCTGCTGCGTTCTCGGGAGTCACCATCATTGATTGGACCTCATATACCTTTTCAGGTACAAAGTCGGAGTCTCTCATAATCTTATTGCCGATTTCGACAGCTTTATCCGTACAAAGGGGATATGTGAATGTTGCGGAAAGCACACCATCTATCACCTTCTTGATTCCACCGGCTTCACCCTGCAATCCATCGACACCGATGAAAAGCATGTCGTTCTCCCGGCCTAGATCTTTAGCAGCGAGGTAGCCACCAACAGCCATAGGGTCATTGTGTCCGTAGACGATATCAATTTCCGGATGAGCTCGAAGGATTTCTGTCATACGAATTCTTCCGTCGCTCTGTAACCATCCGGCAACAGCTTCGGCTTCCTGAGTAATTCCAGAATATTGTTTGAAGACATCCCAGGCACCGTTAAACCGCTTCTGCTCCCCCTCGACACCGAGGAGTCCACGAAGATCAACAATCTTACCTTTAGGTTCTCCGTTTTTTTTGATAAGCAGTTCAACCATGTATTCACCGGCTAACTTACCAATTGAATAGTTATCACTCATTATCCAGGTTGTGTAGTTGTTGGCGTCTACGATATCCCGCTCCAGACAGATAACCGGGATGCCTGAATTCTTGGCTTTACCCATAATCTCAGAAAGCGGTCCACGTTCGTTCGGAGCGACAATGAGCAGATTCGGTTGTTTGATGATCGCTGTCTCAATCTGGGAGATCTGCCGGCTGTTATCCTGTTGAGCATCCGTTATCTCAAACGTGACATCGGGATAGGCTCCCCAGAGTTCCTTAAACGAATCATTCTGCGCTGCTCGGTAAGGTTCAGCATTATTGGCCTGGCTGAAGATTACTAAGTACCCGTCATCAGATGAATCCTTCTCACCCTCGGCAAATGCTGTCACCGATACCAGAACCGCCAGGAGCACTACCCCTGCAATGGTAAGTCCATTTTTCATGACTACCCTCCTAATATGTTTTCGCTCAATCGAACGAAATTACCCTTTGGATTTGTGTTGCCTCGGCATTTGCAGCCATACTGCGATTACAATGATGACCGCCTTGGCCATCATTTCGACATTGATATCTACGCCCTTCAAACGAAATGTGTTTGTGAGAATTCCCATGATGAAAACACCTATGATTGTGCCGATGATACTTCCCTTTCCTCCGGTCATTTTCGTACCGCCTATTACAACGGCAGCAATTGCATCTAACTCATAGGAAATACCATCGTTAGGACTGCCCTGGTGGTTTTGGGCAGCATGAAGTATCCCGGCGATGCCGGTTAGAAATCCGGACAAGGCATAGGTTATCAATAGGACCTTTGTCACCGGTAAGCCGGCATATCGGGCTCCAATGAGGTTATCACCAATGGACTTCACCCTCAGTCCATAAACCGTACGACTCAATAAAACAGACATAATGACGGCGATAACGATAAAGGTGGAGATCACTACAGGTTTCGGCGAGACAAGATCAGCAAAGACTGATGAAACATCATCACCAAATCCGATGTCGAGGTTTGCGTTATTCGTTAAAAACCGCGCGAAACCACGTAATCCGATCATTCCTGCAAGTGTGACGATAAAAGGCTGGACTTTGAGTTTCGAAATTACGAGGCCGTAGAGAGTACCAAAACTGGTTGTCACCACCAGGGGTAGAAAGATAGCAAGGAAAATATGAACGGGTTGTCCTATGGAGGGATCCCATTGGGTAAGCAGTTTCGCACAGAATGTTGCGGCAAGTGCTAGAACACTTCCCACACTCAGATCGATACCCGAGGTTAATATTATGAATGTCATCCCGATGGCGATGATTCCATTCTCAGAGACCTGCCGAAAAATATCTGAGATATTCTCCGGGGTCAGGAAAAGGACTCGGCCGGTACCATGTTGCCTGGGGCTCAGGATAATCGCCATGATGATTATCAACAGCAATCCAGTGAAACTCTGGAATTTTTTCATACGGCTCGCCATCATATCGAAAATAAGTGGTAATCTGTTCTTCTCAAGGTTGTTCAGCATTACACTCTCCATGTGTTCTACTGCAGCACACGGGTTGCGTAAAACATTATCTCTTTCTGTGTCGTCTCTTCGGTATTCAAAATTTTCACAACATTACCCTCAGACATCACCAATATCCGGTCGCTGCATCTCAATAGTTCAGGTAACTCGGAGCTTACGAATATAATGCCTTTCCCCTTGGATGCGAGTGAGGTGATGATTTCGTAAATATCCTCTTTGGCTCCAACGTCAACGCCCCGCGTCGGATCGTCCAGAAAGAGAACATTGGGATCCACCATCAACCAACGTGACACTAAAACCTTTTGTTGATTGCCACCACTCAGGGTATCGACTATCGCATCGATCGACGAAGTTTTTATTTTGATGCTCTCTACGAGTTCGTTCACTGATTCCTGGATTTTCCAATTCACCAGAAAGCCATACTTATTCAGTTGATCCAATCGCGAGAGAATCATGTTTTCCTTAACGCTTAACTGCATCATTAAGCCTTGTATTTTTCGATCCTCGGGGATGAGGCCGAATCCGTGCCTGATGGCACCACCAGGCGAACGTACATCGACTAGAGTACCGTCGAGGGTTACATGACCATGGATTTTCTTATCCATCCCAAACAAAGCCTCTCCCAACTCGCTTCGCCCCGCCCCTACAAGTCCGGCGACACCGAGAACTTCTCCAGCATAGAGATTGAACGAAACATCCTTGATTCGCAAAGTACTGAGATTGTCGACTGAGAGGATGAAATCGTTGGTCTTCCAGCTTTGTTGTCTTTCTTTCCCTGAAAGTAACCGCCCAACCATCATTTCAATAACTTCGTCATGGTCGGTATCCCGGGCTAACATCTTTCCAATAAAGCATCCATCCCTCATTACAACTATGGAATCAGCAATCCTGAAAATCTCATTCATCTTGTGGGATACAAAAATAATTGTGACACCATCATGTTTCAGCTCAGCAATAAGATCGAAGAGGTTCGCAACAGCATCATCTGTCAAGGAACTTGTTGGCTCATCCATTATGATTAATCTTGTGTTCATGCTGAGCACTCTAGCGATTGCAACCAATTGCACCTGAGCCATTGACAGAGCTTCAACCGGAATGGAAGGATCGAGGTTGATACCAACCTTCTCCAACCATGGTTTCACTTCACGATTAATAATCCTTGGCCGAATCAATCCCTTTTCCAGGTATTTAAAATGGATGTTATTGATAACAATGTTCATTGCGATGGAAAGGCTAGGAAAGAGGTCTAATTCCTGAAGTATCAGACTGATACCACGACTCTGTGCCTCCAAAGGCGTGTAGGAGAAAAGACTCTCATCCTCGAAAACCAGCTGCCCGTGGTCCGGTCTGTAGATACCGGCAATAATCTTACCCACGGTGCTTTTACCAGCACCATTTTCACCGATCAATGCACAGACTTCTCCTCTTTCAATTGAAAAGGAGACATCTCTCACAGCATGTACCCCTCCGAAATGTTTGTGAATATTCTGAAGTGATAGTATATCGCCCATTACCAGCCCATTAACTTGAGATACAAGTGGTATAGCACGATCCATGCCATATCAAGGAATTTCCGACCCGGTTTCGTTTCAACTATCTCTTACGGTTATTTACAGCAGATTAGCCTTTACAGATGACTATTTAGTGTCTATATTTTTTACACAATGGACATTAACCTGTCTAATTTTTCGACAAACAATACAGTTATCCTCATTATTGATGATAAAGAACGAGTGAGGGAGAGCCTCGCACTCTCCCTTAAGAGCCGGGGTTATAGGCCTATAACCTCTGATACCATTGAGGATAGCTGGAAGACAATCATGAGCGAGCATATCGACCTCGCGCTTATAGACATTCAACTCGGTGACAAAAACGGTCTCGATTTACTAAAGCAAATTCAAAATATGGAAAGGCCGATACCTGTCATATTGTTCACCGGTTTCGGCACCATCGAATCAGCAATCGAAGCAATTAAACTGGGCGCGTTCAATTATCTGCAGAAGCCAATTAAGATCGAGCAGTTGGTCGCTTCAATCAACTCAGCATTGAGGATCCAATATCTGGAAGAAGAGAATATGAAGCTGCAGAACCAAATACAGGAAGACAAGTACTTCATTTCTTTCGGACAGATGACTCAGAAAATGCATCAACGTGCAAAAAAACTTGCAAAAACCGAACTACCGGTGCTCATACAGGGAGAAAGCGGAACCGGAAAAGAAATGCTTGCAGAGTTCATTCACCAATCATCGGAAAGAAAACACTTTCCGCTTATCAAGGTTAACTGCGCAGCACTTCCTGAATCACTAATTGACGATGAACTTTTTGGCCATGAGAAAGGTGCCTATACCGGGGCTAACGTATCTTTCAAGGGTGTCTTTGAACGAGCCGATAAAGGAACACTGTTCCTGGATGAACTTGGTGATATGCCGATGTCCACCCAGGCGAAAATACTTCGAGCCATCCAGAATCACGAGGTAAAAAAAATCGGCAGCGATAAGATTCTTAATGTTAATGTGCGTTTCATAACGGCTACAAACAAGAATCTGGAGAATCTCATCAAAGAAGGAGATTTCAGAGAAGACCTCTATTATCGTCTGAGTACCGCAGTCATCAACATTCCCCCATTACGGGAGCAAAAAGATGAAATCATGCTATTAGCGTCCCATTTCCTGTCGTCAATCAGAAACCCATCTCATTCAGCAATGACACTATCACCGGAAACCGCAGAGTTATTTATTCGATATCGATGGCCTGGAAATATACGCGAGCTTAAGAGCACCATCCAATACTCTGCAGCTATCACCGAGTCATCAGTTATCGACATTGAAGATTTACCAAGGAAGCTTCTTGAAACGATGCATCCCGTTTCCAAAGGGAACTTACGCCAGAATATGGAGATTGAACTGATAATCCGGACCTTGAAGGATTACGATAATAATAAAAGTAAAGCTGCCGAAATGATGGGTATTAGCCGTGCAACCTTATACAATAAGTTGAAGGAATTTGGTATTTGAATGTCAGACGATCCTTTAATAGTACTCAATAATATCTCATTGAAATACGGTTCTATCACCGCACTCGAGGATGTTAATTGGGAAATCAATGCTGGTGAGATTCATGCATTGATTGGAGAACACGGTGCCGGAAAATCCTCACTCGCGCACATTATAAGCGGTTTCATTAGTCCAGAGGGATCACTTCTATGGGAAGGATCTTCAATAAGCCAGTTCAGCCCACGGATTGCCCGCTCGTTGGGTGTCAGTTTCGTTACACAGGAAAATGAGCTGTTCGACCATCTTCCAGTAGCGTATAACCTTCTCAACAAACACACTGAAAATTTTCGAGGATTCTTCATTAACCAGAAAAAGATATTTGTTGAAGCCCAAAATTACCTCTCCCGGGTTGGCTGCAAAATCAGCCCTCGCAAGCTTGTTGAAGAGTTAACGCTGCCGGAAAGGGTCATGATCGATATTCTTCGACATCTCTACAAGAATCCCAGATTGTTGATTCTTGATGAGGCCATGGAAAAACTCACCGCAATTGACTTGGATCTTGTACTCCGCTTACTTCGTGAAATGAGGGAGTCCGGCGCTTCGACGCTTTTTATCACTCACAGGATCGATGATGTCTATACATACGCCGATCGGGTTTCAATAATTCGAAACGGAAAGATTATCATTTCAGAATTCGTAGAGAACATAGATAAGATTAATCTTATAAAACTTGCATATACCCAGATACACAGAAATAAGATTCCAGCCGGCTTGGATAAGGATTTTTACCACCTTCTCAAGTACAACGAAGCAATTTTAGAACTTCTGCCTATAGCCCTTCTGGTTGTCAACCGAGACAGTGAATTGAAGTTATTGAACCAATATGGCGAAAGACTTCTCAACCGGGATAGAAAACAAATCCTCAACGGAAGTTTAAGCTATCTATTCGGAGATATAAATCAATCAGTACTCGATGACATTGGTAGTATCCTTTCAGCCCAGCAATGGGAGAATCTCTATAACCGAACCATCATATTAGATGATCAAGAAATCAACTGTAATATCATCATTGAGCCTATAATGGATGGTAATTACTACCTTGGGAGTATCGTCATCATTGATGATATCACTGAGCAGGAAAACCTCAGGGAAAAAATCAATGTATCGGAAAGGCTAGCAACCATTGGATTGCTGGCTGCCGGTGTATCGCACGAAATTAATAATCCTCTTGAAATTATAAATAACTTTATCGATGTGCTAAAAAGACAAATCAAAGACAAGGATTCACTAAAGTATTTAGGTATTATCGAAGATGAAGTCGATTCTATTGAACAAATAGTCAGTAATCTGATTACATTCTCAGAGAAAAACCGATATCAGGACGAATACCTCGACCTGAACGAGCTGGCCAATCAAACAATTTCACTAGTAAAACTGAACGCAATAAAAAGAAACGTCAAGATCAACTTTTATGAAGAAAAAAGAGATCTCGTAGTTTTCGCAAATAGGATAAAGATAAAACAAGTCATTCTCAATATCGTAAAGAACGCACTGGATGCCATGCCCTCTGGGGGAGAGCTGATAATTAAACTGCTCTCCAGCGGAACCGCCTTTGCCATTCTTCGTTTCATCGACAACGGAATAGGACTGGAGTCAGGGGGCCTGAGAAACATCCTCATGCCATTCTATACAACGAAAACAAACCGGGAAAATATGGGATTGGGACTATCGATTGTCTTCGGCATACTTGAAAGTTACGGCGGCAAAATTGAAGCTAAAAATCGAGAAGACTCCCAAGGTTGTGAAGTAAGTGTGTTCTTGCCACTAATAGAAGACTATCACGACAAGATATGAGGCTGGCTGCATTGTCTCATGGATTCGGGATATTGATATTGAGCCTTGGACTTTCTACTGAACTGGGGAAGTTCCAGATACCCAGAATGGTACCAACTAAAACTCACACCGCATATTTCTCAAGCAATCTCACAGCGACTACTGTTGATATCAGAATCGATTTGGAAAACGATGGAGCTGTAGAGTTTACGATGTCCTGTGTCAGAAAGTAACTTGAAGTCCTGCTTGTGATGAGCCTGAGAGTCCGGATAAAATAACAGTAGGTTTGAGGGTAAATTATGTCCGGATGGGAAATCGGTTGGGGACTTGAGTTCCTGGTGTTCATGAACAACCTGGGCGGACGGGCCCTGGACATTGCACTGGAGCCCCTGCACTGGATCGGAGGAGAGATTGGATACACCATCATCCTTCCCATCCTGTTCTGGTCGGTGAACGACCGCCTGGGCCGCAGACTCTATCTGCTTGTGATGTTCAGTGCTCTGTTGAACGGAGTCTTGAAAAACTGGTGGGCCCGTCCCCGGCCCTATCTGGTTGACCCGACCCGGATTGTCCCGGCCCACTCCGAGTCCAGTTACGGCATCCCCAGCGGTCACGCTCAGGGCGGCACGGTCCTCGGACTCTTCTTCGCACGTGAATCACACAAGAAATGGGTGAAAGGTGTTATTTATGCCGCTATCATCCTCATGGGAATTTCGAGAATGATCTTCGGTGTGCATTTTCTCCAGGACGTACTGGCCGGTTGGGTCCTCGGGGGATTGGTATTCGGGCTGTTCGTCTTTACAGAAGAACCGATTGTCCGATGGTTCAGGTCCAATCCCGTCTGGAGCCTCTTCACCCTCTCATTACTCCCGGGAATCCTGGCCCTGGGAACCGAAGCTCTCGTTCCCGCTCTCTATCCTGCGACAAAGAGCCTCCTGGCGACTGGCGGTGCCCTGTCGGGGATTCTTATCGGCATGGCCCTGGAGCGTCTGAACGGCTCCTACCGATCCGACGGTGATACATGGAAGCGTATCGTCCGGGCGCCGGTGGGAATGGTTCTCATATTCGGGATTCAGATAGGTCTCTCAACGATATTTTATTCCATCGTCGACGTCGATCGGCCGTCGTTCAGCCTGTCCGTCCTTTACACCTTGCGCTACCTGGCCGTGGGATTCTGCGGTTATTGGCTCATACCGGAAATTTTCATCCGCCTGCACCTGGCGGGTCCCCGGCAGGGCTCGTGAGAAGTTCCGCCTCCAGGTAGTCCCCGTATTCTTCCAGGGCCTTGATAATCGGTTTCTTCTCAGCCTCGAGTTCTTCACTGTCCCGCCATGCAGCGAGTCTCTTTCTGTATTCCCCGAGATCCGAGGCTTCGGGAATGGGAGGAAAGAGGATGCGGGATGCACAGAAGCTCTTCCATCGGCGTTGTCCTTCATCATCCAGCACTTCAGGATAATTGCGGCCGATATATCGCCGGAGCATTTCGGGAATTCGCGGATCTTTAGCCATAATTTGAAGCCGGCCCAGTTCTTCTGCAGGAGTATTTCGGATGACCTCCAGAACCCTCTTGTCTTCATCGGGGAAAAAACGCTCGTAGATCTGGAGGTCGGGGTCATCTACATTTCCCCAATCAGGTTTCTCGGAAAATACCAATCGCAGCTTGGCCACCAGTCCCGTATCCCGCCGGAGACAATCCCAATGCTCCATAGCCGTCGGCACATCGATTCCCAATCGTCCCGCCGCATCTTCGGTGAGCACACTCCGGGGTGCCAGAAAGGGTGATTTGTTGATGGCGATGCCCTTCAACGGAATCCGCTCCAATCCTTCAGCGGCCAGTTCCGCAGAAGAAGTGAATATACGCCTGCGGATTTCATCTTCCGGCAGGGTAAGCAGCGGTTCAGGATCGTAACGCAGGTCGAAGGAATGGATGACGTTTCGCCGCTCAGGATCAGTTACCAATGGGCAGATCAGGGTGGTGTTGCCCTTATCGCTGTAATACGCCGATGCCGTGTGAACGAGGGGGGTCCTTTCGGCCAGGTCGATCAGCGTTCGGGCCCGGTCCTTGGTCCGATGACTGAACGCCCATTCAAAGAGTTTCGGCTGTTTCTCATGGATGAGCCGGGCTACAGCGATTGTGGCGTAAACATCGGAAAGGGCATCGTGGGCGTGCTCGTGAGAAAGACCGTTGGCTTTGGTAAGCAATTCCAGTTTCACCGACAGCTTACCCTCATCCGTAACAGGCCATTCGATACCGTCGGGACGTAAGTCACGTGTAGCCCGGGCCAGGTCCAGGATATCCCAACGGGAATTCCCGTCCGCCCATTCACGCCGGTAAGGATCGTGAAAATTCCGGTAGTAGAGGTTCCGTATGAACTCGTCATCGAAAGCAATTGTGTTGTAGCCCAGGGCGCAAGTGCCCGGTCGGGACAGGTGGGCGTCGATAGCCTTAATCAATTCCGCCTCGGGCAGACCCTTGGCGTTGGTTTCCTGAGGGGTGATTCCCGTTATCAGGCAGGCCAGGGGGTCCGGGAGGTAATCGGGACTGAGCTTTCCGTAGAGTACGACGGAATCCTCGAGAGGTTGAAATTTATCGTCGGTTCGAACGGCGGCGAACTGGGAGATGCGATCAAAGCGGGGATTGCGGCCGAATGTTTCCAGGTCGTACCAAAGCAAAGTCATAGGGAATGATACTCCGAGTGAGGGACCGGGTGTAGGGGGGTGCCCCAAGCGTATGTGGAAGAAACCCCCTCGTCCTGGCGGTGACTTCGTCTTCCGACGGACTTCCGGGACTCCCCTCATTCTCTGCTATACCTCTCTCATCTGCACCCGCTTCTCACACCGTTTCCGATTCTCATCGTCAGTGGCACCTACGGCGTCCGACGGACTTCGGTGATTTCTCCCCATACTCTCAACCCCCAACCCTCAACCCCCACTTCTCCATTCATAACAAGGACGCTGTTATCAGCAGGGGATGACGTGCTATAAGAATGCCTATGTTCGATTTTCACCCTGTTGCCTGGATCGCTGTTGCAATCGGCGGTTTACTCGCCGGTTTCATCGACAGCATCGCCGGGGGCGGTGGGCTGATTACCTTGCCCATTTTACTTGCTGTGGGCCTGCCTCCGCATCTGGCCATCGGTACGAACAAGGTACAGTCGGTCTTCGGCAGCGGCACCGCCGCCTGGCGATATGGACGAAAAGGACTGATTCCCTGGAAGAAGGTATGGCCTGGAGTGGCAATGAGCCTGGTGGCTTCGGTTGTCGGTGCATGGACGATTCGACAGATCGACGCTTCGTTCCTGAAGCGGGCACTGCCTTTCATCCTTCTGATTTTATGGATATATGTCGCCGTCAAAAAGAACCTGGGGGACAGGGACAGTCATTCCCGAATCCCGTCAGCTGTCTTCTATCCTGCTGCAGGAGGAATCTTCGGGTTCTATGACGGATTTCTGGGTCCCGGTACCGGATCATTCTGGACGGTATCCCAGGTATCCCTGGCAGGGATGGATCTGAAACAGGCCACCGCTGCTACCAAGCCCTCGAACTTCGCCAGTAACCTCGGATCCCTGGTATTCTTTCTTATCGCAGGACAGACGGTTCTTCTCGTGGGCCTGGTGATGGCTGCCGGCCAGATCGCCGGTTCCTGGATCGGCTCTCATCTGGTAATCAAACACCAACCCCGATTCATCCGGCCCTTCTTCCTGGCCGTTGTGGCGGCTACTGTGTTGAAGCTGTTCTGGGATCTCTGGTTCTGAAGGTCTGGGTAATTTCAAAAATGCTCGATTTTTGAAATTACCTCGATATTCCCCTCTTCTATTCTTCATCCCTTAGCTGATCCATGATTCTATCTGCTTGTTTGAAAATCAATGGCTGCATCATTCTCTTATACCAAGGAACATCTTTGTGCAAATATTCTGTAAAAACTGATAAATCATCACTGTAAAATGATTTTATTCCCTCTGAATGTAAATATTGTTGGTGTCCTTTCACGCCATGAACTGAAAATTCAATTGATACATTATTGACAATGCTTTCGTTTTTACCAAAA
>JAUVIY010000327.1 GCA_030592625.1 Spirochaeta sp.
ATTTTCCGAAGAGACCGGCCCCGGTCATCTCAGTTTCAACCTCACCGACCTGCCGTCCCGTTCCGAGGCTCCCTATCCTTCCGCCTTCAGGGCGTTAATAGAGTTGCCCGGTTCCCGCTTCGGCCGGGGAGCTCTGCTCAATCTCTTCGCAAACCCCTGTTTTTTACCATCCACCCGCGACCCCGAAGCTGTAGATCAGTGGCGACGTATTGTGGAAACCCTCCATATCCGATGGGGTGTCGATGAAAATCATCGCAGTAATGAAGGTGCCGCCGATGGTAGAACCGGAGCCTGGGAAACGGCATTTGAGCGGCTCCTTGCCGGTTACTATCATGATGAAGACGATCAGACGGAACTTCTTCCGGCGGTTCTCGGGGGTGACGGGGATGCGGATACCGCCGGCCGGCTGATACATGTGATTCGGACTCTGGATGAAGATTTGAGATTTCTTGACGGCGAAATCCTCAGCTTGAAGGAATGGACTCTGCTATGGGAGAGGATTGCCGAGCGCTGGCTCCTCCCCCGGCGGGAAGGTAATGAGGGTGAGGATGATCAGCAGGACCGGCTCCGTATCAAGGGCGCAATCAGAGATCTGCTGGCCCTGGATGAAGATGTGAACGAGCTGTCGGATTTCTCAGACGGGGGCATTCCCTGGGCCGCGTTTTCCTCGCTTCTTGAGGAAATGACGAATCCCTCAAGCGGGTGTCGCGGGCGCTATCTGGCCCGGGGTATCACCTGCGCCTCACTGAAACCCATGCGTGCCATCCCATTCAGGCGTATCTACATTCTGGGTCTTGATGAGGGAGCCTGGCCGGGGCATGAGTTCCTGACAGGATTCGATCTTCGGGACAGGGTTCCGAAGTTTATTGACCTCTCCCGAGAGTCGGTGGACCGTTTTGCCTTCCTGGAAACCCTGTTTTCCGCAACAGATCATCTCTCTCTCTTCTTCACCGGCCGGGATCCCGAACGGGGAGACCGCCTGTCTCCCGCCGCCCCGCTGGTGGAGCTCTTCGAGCATCTGGGGGAGGGCGCCGAAACTCTTATCAGGCGCCACCCCTTAAACCCCTTCGACCCAACGGCTCTTCAAGGAAAAGGCCCCCTGGCTACATCTTCACCCGATGCCCTGGCCCTCGCGGACTTGCTATACCGGGGGCTGGAAAAGCCGGCGCCGACTACCTCCCCACTGCCTCAAGTTGAGGATGAAGAAAGCGTCGAATGGCAGACCCTGGTGAGGTTTCTCAAGAATCCGGGTGAATACTTCTACCTGCGGCGCCTGGGGGCGGCCCGGGAGGCCGGCGAGGATGATATGGCTGAAGAGGATGTGCTGGAAGCCGGCTTCCTGGACTGGTGGCTCTGGCGGAGCAGTCACATCGCCGAGAACCCGGAAGCCCTTCGCCGGCCGGATCTGCTGGTGAACAGTTTTCGTGAGCATCTCAGTCTTGAGGGCTCCGTGTCCGATACCCCGGCGGGAGAACTGCAGACCGAGTCATGGCAGGATGACGCCGATTCCCTGGCAAGTGAACTGGACCGTTTAATCAAAGAGGGACTGGACATCGGTGAACCGTTCACCTGCCGGTTTGTTCCGGGAGCAGCGTTTCATCCGGGCCGGCCGCAATCCGGAACCATCATCGACTTTCCGGCCCCGGCTATAACAGACGCTGAAGGGCGCACCGTTTATATCACCGGCAGCATCGGAGGCCTTCGCTTCCTGAAAACCAGTGGGAAACAGGATCCCGCGGTCTGGACGATGCTGGATTTCATATCGGGTAAAAACATACAGTCCAGGCACAATCTGCGCAGCTGGGCGGCCGCTCTGGTAATCGGCGCCTCCATGAAAGAACAGGGACCGAAGGAAATCCGGGTCTTCCGGATGAGCTCCTCCCCGAAACCTGTTCGGCGGTATTGTTTTATTTTCGAGGAAGAAATCGAAAGAGATGAGCTCGGCAAGGATTCCTCCAGTGGTGATAAACTGGTGGTTCTGAACAATCCGGCATCGATACTGCGTTCCCTGCTGCTGAGTTTCCGGGATGGAGAATCAGCGCCGCTGGCCCTGTATCCGGAACTGGCCGATAAACTTACCGCCGCCGATGCAAAGGAGCCTGTTGGTGAGCGCCTGGCCGAGGCCGCTGCCGAGGCCTGGAACAGCATCATCTCCGACAGCTGGCTGCCGTCATCCGTACTGCGGGATTGCAATTACCGGCAGCGCTATCTTGAAACCCCGGATCTCTCGGGAGGGGCCTTCAGACGAGCCTGGGAAAATCTCTACCGAAACGGGGGCATACAGTGAGAAATTCCCGGGTATTCAACCCGGAAACATCGCCGATTGAAGGCACCATGCTGCTGGAAGCTTCTGCGGGAACCGGGAAAACATACGCCCTGGAACGCATGGCAGCCAGACTTGTCGGCCGGGATGAGAATCCCCTGGAAATCGATAAGATTCTGGTGGTGACATTCACCAATCGGGCCGCCAGGGAAATGAAGGAGCGTATCAGATCTCTACTGTCGGTCAGAGCAAAAGAGTCGGAAAGAAGTCCGGCGGAGAGGGAGCGCTACAGAGCGGCAATTTCAGGTTTTGACCGTTCAGCAATATACACAATTCACGGTTTCTGCCAGATGGTTCTCTCCTCCTGGCCCTTCGAAAGTTCCTCTCCGTTCCGGCAGGAGCTGGTTCCAGGCGGTGTTATGGAATCAACGGAACTGCGATCCTGGATTGCCGGCCTGAAGAAGGAAGATGTCGACAAGGATCTGATGAGAACGGCATACCGGCAGGCCGGAGGCATTGAGAAACTCATAAAGAATATCTCCGACGGGATGGTGAATGACAATATACCGCCGGGAGCCCGGGTCCTTCCCACAGAGGAGGAATCTGCCGATTTCGCAGCCTATGTTGAATCCTCCCGGCTTGCCGGCAGTCCGCTGAATATGGCTGCCGAAGTGCTGTTCTCAGGGAACTGGAGTGATGATGCCGTTAACAATCTGATTAAAACCGCAAACGGTTCCAAAAGAGGAAAAACAGGAACGAGTCTGGAAAAGATTCGAAGTCACATGATGGCATGTCATGAGATGGCAAGTCACGGGATATCGGGAATCATTCCCCTCTCGGAAGCCCTGTTCGGTGATCCGGCAGAGGTCGGAATCAAAAATCATTTTCTGGATCTTCTGAGTTCCGCTCTGATTACCGACGGCGGATTTAATGATGAAATAATCAGCAGTGAAACCGTATCCCTGGCATCCGCTATATCGGTACTTTTACATGAGATGGAGCCGTACATCGAGTTTTCAACCGGATCAGACAAACCCCTGATTTCACTCACCGAACCCTACATGCAGAGTGCTTTTCAGGATATCGCCCATAAGTCGGTTAAGGAGAGGCTGGAAAACCTCAAAGATCGGACCGGCCGGTGGGGATATGCCGATTTGATACGGCGGGTTGCCGACAGGGTGGCGGAGCCTGAGTCCCC
>JAUVIY010000024.1 GCA_030592625.1 Spirochaeta sp.
CCCACTCGCCGAAATCCATCTCAGCCAGGCCTTCTGAGACAATCACCTCGAGTCCACTCTTCCGGGCCGTCGGAGCGATAGTTTCACCGGCTCTTTTGAGTGGGCTTGAATAGAGCCGGTCCGGTTTCTCCTTCGAAAGAACCGAGGAAATCTCTTCGGCATCACAGAGTCCTTTAGGGCTCAAGCCCGGGTCGCTTCCCCTTCCTATATACAAACCGGCAGATTCCGGTTCGGCATGTCGGATGAGGAGAATCTCGATCATGGTATCAAGCTCAGGAGTCCCGGTGAGGACAGATCGAGGCGATAAAGCAGCAGAATGCCGAAAAGAGCCAGCAAGTCGCCGGTTTCAATCAGGGCGCCGTAGACGTCTCCGGTATGTCCCCCCAGTCGCCGGGAGATTCCGGCAGCTATGCAAAGGATGATGCCGGTTACTACCGCGGTGAGTATAAGACCGGCGACTCCGTAGAAGAACGCGGTAATGAGAAGTACTGAGATAATCGCCGAAATGACGGCGGCAGGACTTGCAGAGGCGCGGTTTCTGTCTCCCATGCCCCCGGGTCTGGCCGAGGGGAATAAGCGCATCATCAGAGGTATTATACCACGAGAAAGCGCTGGGGCTGAAATGAGAGGGTAGAGATCTTCCAAGCTCAGGCTCAGGTGGCCAACCGGACCGGTCGATGACTTCGGAGTTGCGGCATAACCTTGCAGTGATATCAATTCGGCGATTACCGCTATCTGCAGGGCGCACATCACCAGGAGGGCCAGGGCACCGAAGGAACCCAGGCGGCTGTCGGCCATGATGGTTAAGCATTTTTCCCGGTCCTTTCCGCCACCCATACCATCGGCCAAATCGGCCAGCCCGTCCATGTGCAGCCCGCCGGTAATGCCGATGCGGACGGCGACGATAATCACCGCCGTTCCCGCCGCACCGAAGATCCATCCTCCCGCCCAGGCGGCAGCGGCGGCGATGATTCCCAGGATGAGGCCGGCCCAGGGATAAGCGGCCGGAACCCGGGATGCTTTTTTCGGGGGCCGGCCGGGCACCGGGATGATGGACAGGAAGCGCAGGGCCTCGGCAAGGGCTCTCATGAGGGGTCCTGCAGTATTATCAGCTCTTCAGCCAGGGTTCCCATCTCGCTCAGGAGGGCCGCACCGGCCTCCACCAGGGGCATCACCGCGGCGGCGCCTGTACCTTCTCCCAGTCGGAATCCCAGATCCAGAACAGGTTTGAGTTCCAGCTTCGCCGCCATGGCCCGATGACCCGGCTCAGCGGAGAGGTGACTGAGTACCATCCTCTCCCTGATTCCCGGGGCCATGGCGAATGCGGTGAGGGCCGCGGCGCCGCTGATGAACCCGTCGATTAGAACCAGGGCTCCATCAGCCGCGACTGCAAGCATGGCACCGCACATGGCGGCGATTTCCAATCCTCCCAGTTTTGCCATGACACTAATCGGATCGGCAGTATCCGGCTGGTGGAGCTCGATGGCGTCCTTTATGACACGGATCTTCTTCTTTTGACTGGCATCCCCGATGCCGGTACCTCCCCCGGTGACGGTGGCCGAATCCCGGCCGGTGAAAACGGCGGTGAGGGCGGCGGCGGAAGTCGTATTGCCGATGCCCATCTCGCCGATACCGATAATTTTCGCTCCGGTTTCGTCGATGGCATCCCGGGCGGTTTCGATACCGGCGGCCATAGCCAGTATGGCCTCATCCCGGCTCATTGCCGCTTCCACCCGGATGTTGCCCGTACCCTTCCTGATACGACGGACGATAAGACCCTCGGGCTCTTCATAAGGGGTGGCGACCCCGACGTCGATGACTTTAATGACGGCACCGGCTTTCCCGGCCAGAACGTTGATTCCCGCCTTACCGGCACAGAATGCTTTTATCATAACCGCGCTGACGAAAGGAGGGGAGGCGCTCACCCCTTCGGCGGTGACACCGTGATCCCCGGCATAGATAAGGGACAGTTTTGAATCAGTGACGGGGTGCTCTGTTCCCTGAATACCGGCCAGTTTGATTCCCAGTTCTTCCAGACGTCCCAGGGACCCCGGGGGTTTGAGCAGGGCGTCCATGCGTTCGGCAGCCGCTTGTAGAGCTTTACCATCTAAGGGTTTGACTGCGGCTGTGGTATCGTTGATGAGTTTTTCGGCTTCGGTAGCTGTCATGTTTGGTTACTCCTGTATGTCGGAATCGGATGTTATCAGGGGCGGTGAGTTTTCGCTATGTTTACCATATCTCATGGTGATCCTTGCATCAGCTACAATGATATAACCAACGGAAACCTGAGATATGCATGCTACAGTAAATGACTATTAAAGATGCTTTTTGGATTCTCCATATAGCAGCACATCCGGACTAGGCATTTACAGTATTCTGAGCTTGTGGCTGAACAATATGTGATTTTACCTCTTGATCTATTTTGTCGCCCAGTTTGCTTTTGGCTATTTTCACATTGTATCTCACTTGCAAATTGAGCCAGAACTCAGGTTCAATTCTAAAATATTTTCCGAGGCGCAATGCTGTATCTGCCGAAATATTCCGTTTCCCGTGAATGATCTGACTGATTCTGTTGGGTGGTACGTTAATATCTTTCGCCAATTGTGCCTGTGAAATATTCAAAGGCTCCAGAAACTCTTCAAGAAGAATCTCACCAGGTGTAATTGGTGTCAATTTGTTTTCCATAACTTACCCCCTATGATAATCAACGATTTCAACCTGAATGGCATTTCCATCACTCCTGATTATTGATTCTGATGCTATATTGACCTTTTCTATCTCCCTTCAGTTGTTCAAGATGGTTGCCGGGTGGGACCCTCAGGTTATGTATTGAAACGGCTGCGAGTAAAATTTCCAGTTTAATCCTTGCTTTACGCGAAAATTCCCGAAATCTTCGAACGTCAATATCATTAAAGAGCCTTTTTGTATCCTTGCATCTAAAAGACTTGATCACACTGTAATTATATGACGAGTTACGTCAATCGTCAATTATTAAACGGTTTTTTCAGTAATAGCTACCGGACTCATGTATCCCTCTTTAGGGGTGGTTGTTGATACTGAGCTAGAACCAAAAAAAGTGATAATATCTTCAGATATCGAGCAAAATACTATATTATACCTGAAAAACGGTGATGAAAACATTGAAAATCAGGATAAAAGGAACTATACTCAATAATAATGGAATATCAATATCGATTTATATCGGAGAAATTACTGAGATACATTGATCACTTCCCCGTCCTTGTTCTTACGGGGGCAAGGCAGGTGGGAAAATCAACCCTGTTGAAAAAGCTACTGGGAGACCGTTATGAAATAGTAGTGTTTGACCCGGTAACGGATGTAGAAAACGCCGGAACTGAGCCGGAACTGTTCTTTAAAAATCATCCGGGTCCTCTGATTCTTGATGAAATTCAATATGCGCCCGAGCTTGTTCCAGTCATAAAGCGTCTGGTTGATGAGAATCATCTACCGGGGAAGTACATCCTGACGGGCTCTCAGCAATGGGGGATGATGAAAAATATTTCAGAAAGTTTAGCCGGCCGAGCCGTATTACTCACTCTGATGGGGTTTCATCTTCCGGAATGTGCTGGGGAATTACATAAGAAACGATGGCCTGAAAAAATAATGGAAAATGGAATGAACGAACTTCTCCAACCTGATTTTCTGCACCTTCCCTTCTCCCTGTCGGAGCACATATATCGAGGACAGATGCCGGCAATTCAGAGACTTCCCCTGGAAGTCATTCCCGGCTATCTGAATTCGTACCTTGCAACGTATATTGAGCGAGATGTTCGACTGATGGCGGAAATCTCAGATCTTCAACAGTTTGGAAGATTCTTCAGACTCTGCGGGGCCTTAAGCGGACAGGAGATCAATTACAGTCAATTAGGTAGAGATATTGGAATTACACCTCAGACGTCCAGGCGTTGGCTGGATATCCTCAGGGCTACTTTTCAGTGGATTGAAATCCCCGCCTATTCAGGGAATACCTTAAAAAGAGTGAGCGGCAAACCCAAAGGATACATGGCCGATACGGGTATGTTGACACAAAGCCTCTATATTTCCACTCCACAAGCCCTGGCGTCCCACCCATCCTGGGGGAATATCGTTGAATCCCTGGTGGCTACGGATATTCTTAAAACATTCTCTACAATAACATCGCCACCGGCGGTTTATCACTGGCGGAGCCATAGTGGAGCGGAGGTGGATCTTATCCTCGAACAGAATGGAAAATACTTTCCCATTGAGATTAAATCCACCACTCGACCAAGCAAAAAAGACACTCGAGGAATTAAAGCCTTCAGAGAGACCTATCCGAATTTAAATATTCAGCCCGGTGTTGTGATCCATCTGGGTGATAAAAACCTGTGGCTGTCGGAAGATGCGGCCGGAGTGTCTTATTTCACCCTGTAGATTATTTTATTTCAATTTCTGGGCCAAACCCGAGCTCATCAGATATACCTCATCGGCAGCGGCGGCGAACATCTGGTGTGTGAATCTGCTGAGGCATTCGGCTTGATAGGGATGGATTGATGATGTTCACGGGCCGTGTCTTGCTGATCTACGCGCTAAAGATCTTATCCAAAAGCTCTATAGATGCCATATCGATCGAGCTTCACTTAAGTGGAAGCCCTCTGGGGATTCCCGCCTCCTATGGTGGCGGTTAAGGAAAAACGATACCGAATCCTCAAATATTTCCTTGACAGAGTCTTAATGACAGGGTTCATTGTAAATAACATTAAGTAACGACGTCCCTTGTCTGATTGGTCAATGGAGCCGAAAAAGGATAATTCCATAAACAAAGGGATCCCATAAGGTGATACTACCAACTGACGAGATCTTCAGAGATCGATTCCTGTTCAGCCCCTGGAGAAGAGTATTGCAGTGATGAGAATCCTTGAAAAAGGACGGAGGAGTAGTAATGATACGAATAGCTGTTGTCGGATTGGGATTCATGGGAAAGACCCATATAGGGGCTTACAACCAATTACCCAACGCCAAAATCACCGCATTGTGTGATAGAGACCCGGATCGGGTTAATCTGACATCCCTTGATGCCGGAGGTAATATTGAGACATCGAGCGGGTCGGTCGACTTCTCTGATGTCCCGAAATATACGGATTACGATGAGATGCTCGCCAAAGGGGGGTTCGATGCGGTGGATATCACTCTTCCGACGGATGTCCATGCAGCTTTTGCCACCAAGGCGCTCAAGGCCGGTTATCATGTTTTTGTAGAAAAGCCCCTTGCCATGGATTATGAATCGGCAATGCTTATAACCGCGGCCGCAGAAGAGAGCGGAAAGGTTTGTTCGGTTGGTCAGTGCTTGCGATTCTGGCCTTTGTATACCGAGGTTAAGAAGGTTCTGGACAGCGGGGAATACGGGGCGACCCGTCATGCGGAATTCGGGCGATACTCACCTCCTGCCACGTGGATTGTAGACGGTTGGTCCGAGAACTCTTCCCGCTCGGGGAACGCTTCGCTGGATCTCCATATCCACGATGTAGATATAATATTATTCCTCTTCGGCAAGCCCCAAAGCGTACGTTCCGTCGGTGTTCCGGACGGGAATGGCTTTTTTACCCATATATCAACGGTGTATCAGTATCCTGAAGTTTCCGTAACATCCACTGGTGGATGGGGTTTCTCCCCCGATTTCCCGTTTAGCATGCGGGCCCTCTATGTTTTGGATAAAGCCACTATCGAGATGGATATTTCCAAGGATCACCCTGTTATGGTATTCCCGTACGGAAGAGAACCTTTTCCCCTGGAACTTCCGGAGGGTGACGGTTACCGCAATGAAATCATTGATTTTGTGGAGCGGTGCGAAAGTGGAAAAATATCGGAAATAGTTTCGCCCTCGGTGGCTGCCGAATCTGTCCGTCTTACCCGGTTGGAAATCCAATCAGCCAGGGAGAATCGTGAAATCGTGATGGATTGAATTCGGAATGCATACGGTACGAATGACCGGGGCGGCCAATGCGAATGTTCAGAATCAAATCAACGTATCGCTGATATTCAACTTTCTCAGACATCACGGGGAAACGTATCGGGCCGAGATATCCCGTAAAGTCGGCCTGAGTCCTCCGGCCGTATCTCGAGCCATTGAGTCTTTGCTTGAGCAAGGATATCTCAGTGAAAGCGGAAACCTCGTCACCAGAAACGGAAAGAAAGTCGCCCGATTAATTGTCAATCCCGACAAAGGCTGCGTCATTGCAATCGATTTCCTGAAAGGTCGTTCCAGATTCGGTTGTTTCGATTTTACAGGAGATCTGATCTACCAGACTGTCGGAGATTACTTCAGTGAAAATGGCGATGTCCTCAAGGCGCTTGTTGAAAAGATCAAACAGTTTATCGGGGAGGCCAGTCTCATCGATAAAAGCAGGCCTCTACCTGAAATCAAAGCCATATGCCTCGGTGTTCCCTGTGCAGTTGATACAAAGAGTGGTAAAACAACCGGAGCGTGGTTGTACGATTTCCTGGTTGATCTTAACTTTAAAACAGAACTTGAGTCGGTGTTTGACATACCGGTTTTCATTGAGAACGATATCAAGCTTGCAGCGTTTGCCGAAAACCGTCTCGGCAAGGGAATGCAGCATCACAATCTGGTTTATATCGATATTAACAAGTATGGGATTGGTTCCGGTATAATCCTGGATGGTCACATCGTCAGAGGTGCACTCGGACTTGCAGGGGAAATCGGATACTCGATAATTCCAGGGGTCAAAACAGACAAAAAATATCACCCAATGGGGTATCTGGAGTCCCAGGCATCACTTAAATCCATCGTTGGGAAGGTTCTCGAGTGCCTTGAAGCCGGAGAGATATTCTCATTAGCCGGATCACCCGGGGATGATCCTGGTACCGACACGAGTTTGACGGCTCGGAAGGTGTTCCAGGCCGCCGTTGATGGTGACAGCCTATGCCGTCGTGTCATCAATCAGGCCGTCGAGCTACTTATTTCCATTACAACAAACCTCATTCTTGCTGTGAATCCCGAGATAGTCATTATCGGCGGGGATATCTACGACATGCCCGGTGCTGAAGAACTCTTCCTGGTGCCGTTGAAACAGAAAATGGGGAAAATATTGCCTTTCGAGGCTCCTATCGTTGAATTCTCTATACTTGGTTCGGACGCATGTATGAGAGGAGCCTCCCTCTTCGGGGTGGAATCCATTTTATCCGGTTTATATCCTTTTACAGTAGACTCTCTCAGCTCTTCAGATTCATTAGATAAAGCTAGTAGTAAAATCAACAATCAGGAGAATATTTATGCCTCGTAAAATGAGCACGATAAACCCGCAATGGTGGGACTACACAACCTTGGACCCTCAGATTCTGGAGGATGCGGTAAAGCTGACGGCCAAAGATTTGGAACAGTTACAACGGCCGGGTTTCAAAGTCACTTTCTTCGATTCTATCGAAGAATTCTTCGTGGCTGAGGCCATAGAATACATTCGGGTCTGGCAAGCATCGACTCCGGACGATCCCAGGGGTATCTGCGGGCCTATCGGACCGACAGAGCAACTTCCATTGGTAGCGAGGATTATTAACGATATGGATATCGACGTTCGCGATGGTTACTTCTGGGGGATGGACGAATGGTATATTGATGGGAAGGAAGCCTCTGTTGATCATCCTTTAAGTTTTGCCCGGGCAGACCTTGAACTCTGTTTCAATCGTATCAGACCGGAACTGCGCATGAGTGACGATCATCTCCGTTTTCCTTCAGCCGACGGCTTGGCGGAATACACCTCCAGTTACGACGAGGTTCGTTGCATGGTGATGCAGGGAGGGCAGGGCGATGTGAAGCATTGGGCCTTCAACGATCCGCCTATGAGGAAAGGAGTCTATGCCGATGTGCCGCCGAGTCCAGAAGAGTATCGGAAACTCTCGACACGCATCGTCGATCTGCATCCGATGACATTGATTCAGAACGCCCGGACCTCTTATGCCGGCCGTGTTCACGATGTACCTACTCAGGCATTATCGGTTGGACCCGTTGAGACGTGGAAATCCGATCGTGTTTCAATTTGGCATCCCGGGACCCATGACAATCCATTTGGTTTACGTCTGACATCCTTGATGATATCCAAAGGTTTAGCGGATTCAAGCGTACCGATGTCTTTGCTGACGGATCATCCGGATGTTCATTTCAATTTCCTGCGTTCCGCGGTCGGGACAACCGATAGCGAAATGCATTAGAAGGTGCAGTATGGTTGTTTTTGCTATTCACAGTCATCCCGACGATATTGAATTTGTTATAGCCGGCACACTGTTCCTCCTCAAGAGGGCAGGATGTGAAATTCATTACATGAATATTGCCAACGGTAGCTGCGGTACTGCTGAATACTCAAGGGAGGACATCATACGAATTCGCCGGGAGGAATCCCTGGCGGCCTGTCGGTGTATTGGAGCCGTTCATCACGAGAGCGTTTGCGAGGACATGGGTGTGTTCTACAATGACGATCTCATTCGCAAAGTGTCGGCGGCCGTCAGGAATGTCAATCCGGATATAATTCTCACCGCATCCCCGGAAGATTACATGGAAGACCACATGAACGCCTGCCGGCTGGCATTGGGGGGAGCGTTCGTCAGAGGAA
This sequence comes from Spirochaeta sp., assembly GCA_030592625.1. Lineage (GTDB taxonomy): Bacteria > Spirochaetota > Spirochaetia > DSM-2461 > DSM-2461 > UBA2779. The sequence goes on from JAUVIY010000024.1 coordinate 8,604, forward strand.
TGGCGAATTATGTATCCGAGCCACCACGTACTCCTGTTGAAAAAGACGTGACAATTTACCATGCGGTTCCCCACGGCCTGCAGGACGGTCTGAGACGGCCGATTGATTCCGATTTCTACATCGACATCGGCTCGGTGATTGAGAATAAAGTCGAGATGCTGGCCTGCCATGAAAGCCAGAAGAATTGGCTGGATGTCTCGCAAGGTTTTGATTCCTACTTGACTACCATGAAGGACCTCAATTCTCGTGTGGCCGAAGGGCTTGCCGGTATCGATTACGCAGAAGGTTTCCGGCGACATCTCCACTTCGGTTATTCCCGTGAGGAAGGAAATCCTCTTGTTGATCTCCTCGGTGACTATGTCCATCTTGGGATAAAGTAATATCGAATCGAAATGCAGAATGAAGTCTTGGTGGCAACTCAATCGCTTACTGAGATACTTTCCGATGATAGGGATATTCATTATGCAATATCGAGTCAATCGCCAATGTTGCCGCTCCCAGTATCCCCGATTCGGAACCCAATGATGAATAGGAAATTTCAGGCGGCGTGAATGGCAAAGACATTGCAAGCCTTTCTTTAATTGGATTCAAGAGGAGCTCTGTCGCACCCGGCATAGAACAAACATCCCCGCCGATGATGATGGCATCAGGGTTGATGATAATCGCCATATTATGAAGTGCCGTGGATAGATGGCGTACCATGGTCGATATCGCCATCAAACAGAGATTATCTCTATTCAGGGCATGTTCAAATATCATGTGGGGTGTGATGGACGATGGGTTGGTATGAAATAAGGGAGTCAGTGTGGACACAACTCCGCAGGATAACTCATGGAGTATGCTGCCCTTCAACGCCGATAAAGACGCCTTTTTTTCGAGGTGGCCGATTTTCCTTCCTAGAAAGGCCACGTCATCACTTTCTGTAAGGGAAAATCCGATTTCTCCTGCAAAACCGTTTCCTCGGTATACAGAACCATCCAAAAGAATCCCCGAGCCAATTCCGGCACCGATTTCAACGAGTACAAGAGTTTCTTCGGGGTTCCTCTCTCCATACCTCTTTTCACCAAGCGCAGACAGTGAACTGATATTTTCCATGAACACCGGAATACCGGAATGATGTTCAAGGACATTCTTAAAATCAACGGATTCGTAATCTTCATAATAAGAAAGTGTCAGTTTACCGGTATTTCGATCGACAATGGCCGGGATGCCGAGACAGATCGCTTTGATCTTATCCTTCGTCGTATTGGAAAAATCCGTGAATCCACTAATGCATTTATCGATCAGGTCGTTCAGATCTCGTATGACATCACTGGATTCCTCCGGTTTAAATCCCTTTTTCCGGAATTTGATCTGTCCGGAGAAATCCACTACGGCAGCTTCTGTCTGAATACTGAAGAGATCAACGGCCAGGACGAATCCATATAGTGGATTGACTGTATAAACCAGAGTCCCCTTGCGTGCCGTTCCCATGTCGTTTTTTTGTTTGATGATGAGACCCGACTCCCCGAGTGTTTCTACGATCCGGGATACGGCCGGGATACTCAATCCCAAATCCTTTGCGATGCGGGATCGATTCACCGATCCTGAGTTCCTTATGTAATTAAAGACTAGCGAGAGGTTAATGTGACTCTGCTGTGATGCATTGACGGCATAATTGATCGACAGCTTTTTCATTTCTTTCCTAGTGAATCGGTAGGCGATTCAATTGCTGGATGCAGCCCTGCTCAGGACTCTACTCTAATACTATTATTATATGAAGTTACTCAAAATGTCAAAATAATCATCTTTTACCCGTAACACACATTTTCCTTGACACAAAAGGCCGCTCAGACTAACGTGATATTAGTATAATCTGTTTGTTAGGGTATCTTGTTTGAATCAGTGGGTACCTCCCTGGAATTGGTCTTCGGGAGTTACTGATATAAGCATTTCTATGAAGGAGAAGGAAAATGAGAAAAGTCAGCGTCGTATTGATCGTGCTTCTGCTCATCCCGATGAGCGTGTTGTGGGCCACCGGCGGTAAAGACAAGGCCGCGGACGATACAATCGTGTTTGGAATTATCCCGAGTTCAATGTCCGATGAATGGAACGGGTACAGTGTTGAGAATTTCAAATATGCGGCAGCCAAAAAGGGTGTGGAAGTTGTGGTTCTGGATCCGGAATGGGATGGTGAGAGAGCCCAGAATAATCTGGAGGATCTGATTACCAGAGGTGTTGACCACGTAGGCGTTTATGTTTACACGCCTGAACAGGCCCAGGATTTCATCAACAGGGCAAACGACGCCGATGTACCGATTTCATTCGAGAACACGAAACTGGTCGGTAATATTTCCGGTGATATCGTGGTGAATGTTGCCTTTGAATATTATGACTTCGGCTATGAAGCCGCGAAGTATATCAGCCAGACCTACCCCGGAAGCAAGCTGTTCTATGTGAGAGGATTACCTGGTATGGGTATCGTGGAAGAATACATGCGCGGTATTGAGGATGCCATCAAAGAGTTCGGCACAATTGAGATGACCATCTACCGGGATACAAGCTGGGATACCGAAACGGCACTCAATGCAACCCAGGATGTCATCGCTTCAGGCGAAAAGTTTGATGTTATTTTTGCCAATAACGAATCCATGGCCGTTGGCTGCTACAATGCACTTAAAGATGCCGGAATGGATGGGGATATTCCCATTGTTTCCACCGGCGGTGGACCCACCGGGGTGCAGATGCTGAAGGACGGGATTATTCAGGCGACCATAGCCGGACCGGTTTCCCTGCAGGGGCTTTATCTTTTCAAGGCAATGTATCTTTATACTGTTAATGGTATAACACCACCGGAAACTTATATCGAACCACCGGGAGTGCAAGCCATTACATTAGACAATCTGGATGATAATATACCATGGAAACCTTCCGATGATCTGATCGAAATGATCGGCGGTCTGGATTCATGGTAGGCTTCAATACTAAAATATAGTTCCGACAACCCCGGTGGCAGCCGCCACCGGGGTTGAGAGTTATTCTGAAATGAAAGAACCGATCATTCAAACGATAAACATCACAAAGAGTTTTCCCGGCACCATTGCGCTGGCTCAGTTCAATTTCGAACTTCTTCCCGGGGAAGTTCACTGTCTGATCGGTGAGAATGGAGCCGGGAAATCTACCTTTATCAAGATATTATCCGGTGTTTATTCGCCTGATTCAGGAGAAATCATCATTGATAATAAGCGGTATGACAGCCTGTCCACCCAACTGGCCAGGGGAATAGGTATTCATACTGTATATCAGGATGATGTTCTTGTTCCTCACATCAGTGTAGCGGAAAATATCTATCTCGGATCGGAAATCATGCGAAAAAGAATTTTCATGAATTATCGAACCGTGTATGAGAATGCAGAGGAACTTGCCCGACATTACGGTATAGATCTGGATGTTAAAGAGGTTTACGAGAATCTCAATCCGGCAGATCAGCAATTTACCAAGATCCTCAAAACACTGGCTCAATCACCTAAAATTCTTGTTCTGGATGAACCGACTCAAGTTTTCAGTATTAACGAAACCGACTTGATTCTGAACATCGTTAAGAAAGTTTCTGCAACAGGTACAGGTGTCGTTTACATTGCTCACGATTTAGATGAAATCATCAAGGTGGCACACCGTGTTACCGTGCTTAGAGATGGGAAGAAGGTTGCAGGTCACGATGAAGGAATAAACAAGTTGGATTCAACGCTTCTGGCTAAGGAAATGGTAGGACGTCCGGTGGAGCTATTCTACAAAAAGAAGAAACACACCATCGGTGATATCGTGTTTGAAGTCAAGAATTTGAGGCTGGCATCAACCTCAAAGCCAATTGAGTTCTCGGTGAGAAAGGGTGAAATCCTCGGGATAGCAGGATTAAAAGGTTCGGGACGTTCTGCTATTGCCAGGTCAATCTTTGGAGCCCTCGATCGGTATTCCGGACAGGTTATATATGAAGGGAATGACATTACCCCAAAAAATCCGATTGAGGCCGTCCGGCATGGACTTGCATATCTCACGGAAGATAAAAAAGCGAACGGTCTGTTTCTCAGTATGCCGGTTGACCAGAATATTACCATTGTAGGACTGAGTTCCATTCATCGCTCCCTGATCAAATTAAAAAGGGAACAGGATATAGCTGGTAACTTCATCAGCAGAATGAAGATAAAGACTGCCGGTCTCAACCAGGAAGTGCAATACCTCAGCGGTGGGAATCAACAGAAGGTTGTAATCGCAAAATGGCTTTTCAGAGATGCCAACATTCTCATCGTTGACGAACCAACTCATGGAATTGACGTAAACGCAAAAACTGAAGTGTACGAGTTATTCACCGAACTCGCATCAGCGGGAAAATCCATTATAATGATTTCGTCGGAAATGCCTGAGATTATCTCAATGAGCGATCGTGTAATAGTAATAAGGAATTGCGAGATTTCAAAGGTGTTGTCCGGGGATGACATCACTGAGCACAATATTCTAGCAGGATATCTAGGGGGAACCGATTAGTGACTGATAATAAAACCAGGATGAAACCATCTGCAGCCAACCCCTTTTTCTCACTGCTCAGTAGTCAAACCGGTTACCTGATATTAGTTATAATTGCAGTTTCTGTTATTGCGACAATTCTGAATCCACGTTTCCTGAGTGCGCGCAATATTTTTAATGTCATGCAGCAGATTTCAGTGCTGGGGATTCTCACCATGTGTATGGCTCTCCTCATGATATCCGGCAATCTTGATATCTCAATCGGAAACATGGCGGGTCTTGTCGGTATGTTATTCACCCGTATGGTTCTTTCCGGTCGTCCTCAGGGCATTGCTGTTATAACGGTTATGATTCTTTCAACAGTCCTGGGTCTGATTAACGGACTCATTATATCGAAAAGCAAAACAACTCCCTTAATTATCACTCTTGGAATGTCGTATGTTTATTATGGTATTTCATTAATCATATCTAATGGCAGACCTCATTCCCTGGGAGGGCAATTCGAGTTCCTGGGGCGTGCAAAAATTGGACCGGTTCCCATCACAATCATTATTTATATAGTCGTTTTCGCTTTAGCGTACCTGTTCCGAAAGTACACAACTTACGGCAGGAGGATAAACGCAATAGGCGGAAATAAAGAGGCTGCTTTTCTCTCAGGAATTAATGTCGATCGCCATATCATTTATCTCTATGGTATAAGCGGAATGATCACCGGACTGGCCGGACTGGTCCTGATTTCCCGACTGGGTATGGTTCGAGCCGACAGTGGGAGCAATTATGCACTTCAGGCACTGGCGGCCGCAATTATTGGCGGGATCACATTTGAGGGCGGAAGAGGCAGTCTTGTAGGCGCGTTTTTAGGTGTTCTTCTCCTGGGCATCATGTACAATGCCATGAATATTATTGGAGTTTCCTCTTATATGCAGACCATATTTCTGGGTGCAGTCATTGTGATTGCAACAGTTATCAGTAATATTGGTAAAATAAAAAAACAATGAACGGATAAAGGCATCCTTTATACGTTTGTATGAGAATTATCTTAAAAACCAAAGGATAATAATGATGAATAACAAAATCGGCGTGGTCACCTCAACCTATCCAAATTACAATGCGGATGAAGCCATGGCAGGTATTTCTGCCGCTTCCTTCAAGTATGTTGAACTCGCTTCAGCACCCAGTTATTTTGAACACATCCTGCCACGGCCGGAAGAAGCTAAAGAATCGGATGTACAGGATCTTTTAAAGAAATGTGCGTCTTATAACCTTGATCTATATTGCATTGCCGGCCATACGCGTCTTTTAACAGAGAACGGCGTCGCCACTTTCAAGAAGGTACTTGATTATGCGAATGCCGCCGCTGTCCGGTTTGTGACAACCGATGTTGGTGAGATTAAAGTCGAAGACGATAAGCGGCGATTTTACAAGGATATTGCACAAATTGCAGACTATGCAAAATCAATGAACGTAATTGTGTGTTTAGAAATGCATGGAAGCTGGTGCAATAATGGTAAAACAGGCGCGGAAATCATTCAAAAAGTCAATCATCCCAACATTCGACTTAACTACGATATTGCAAACGTATCTTTTTATGGTGGAGTCTGGGCGGTTGATGACATCAAGTACGCCCTTCCTTATATGGACTTCATGCATATAAAAGAAGTCGGCAGTGAGCTGAAAAAATGGGACTTCCCGGCATTGGGTGAAGGGAAAGTAGATTTCAACAAGATTATGGAATTGATTAAAGACTACGCAGGACCAATCAGCGTCGAAATAGAATTTGATGGTAAGGAACGATCTCTTCAAGAGATTAATAATGCTGTACAAAAATCCTACAATTTCCTTTCTGAACACGGTTTTGTATAGGGAAATAGTATGTAAGGATCTTATTTCAATTTTTGCGCCAGCCCCGCGCTCATCAGATACACTTCATCGGCAGCGGCGGCGAACATCTGGTGGGTGAGGCCGCTGAGGTCCTGGAAGATGCGGCCCAGGGGCCAGGGGGATATGAGTCCGGTTTCCACCTGATTGGACACCATCAGGGTTTCCCGAGAGCCTTTCGGCGCCGCCTCTTCCCAGTTCAGGACGGCCTCGAGCAGGCGGCGCCCTTCTTTCTCACCGAGGGACAGGGCTTCTTCACGGTTGGGGGTGTCGCCGAAGGGCGCCAGCAGATTGGTGAGCCAGAGGGTAATGCAGTCGAAGAGGACCGTGGACGTGGAATCTCCTGAGAGGGCGCCAGAGGTCATCGTTACAAAAAATCCGGCGGGATTCTCAGGTTCCTCAACGGTAATCCAGGAAGAGGGACGGTCGGCCTTATGGCGTCGGATACGATCTTTCATTTCATCATCCCCGGCCCGGGCGGTGGCCAGATAGGTGACGGTTCCGACAGATTCACGTTCGGCCGCAAGATGGGCGGCGAATGAGCTTTTTCCGCTTTTGACTCCGCCGAGAATGAGTATCATCAGTAATTCCTTTTCATGCATCCTTATGTTACCCGCATCGGTGATAAGATGGAATTCACCATGCCAATCGATGTCCATGTACATTTTTTTACGCGATCCCTCATGTCCGAGCAAGTCGGCCGTCTGCTGGTGCTTCTCCGCGCAGCCTATGCCGCCGAGGGTCTGGTGGACATGATGGAGACCGGTCTGAGCGATACATCTGAAGCCGTTATGCTCTCACTGGATCATGCTTACGGACCCGGCTGGAGTTATGCCCCGTTGGCCATGGATCTGGAATATGCCATGGGTGGAGAAGACGAAGGTTGGAATCCCGGTCAGCAGGGCTCGCCGGGTCTGCCGGGTGAAATCGAGGGAGAACCCGGCTTTCGTCGCAGGTTCCTGAACAGAGTCGAGGAAGCCTGGAAAGTGGTTTTCGGAGAAGGACTCGAATGGGGTGCCCGAAGAC
>JAUVIY010000066.1 GCA_030592625.1 Spirochaeta sp.
ACTAAATTGCCCAGGGGAGCTTCTCCCTTCCTGATATTCTCGTTATCGAAGAAATCGCCGGCGTCGCCGATAACTTCGGAGAGTTTAGCTTCCACCTGATCGTAGTAGGGGGTGAGGGCTGCCAGCAGATAGGGATCTTCAGGAATTTCTTTGTCGACGTAGGTGTAGAAGGTGTTGCCGTCGGCGTCTTTCTCACGGTTCTTCAGATTGACCGGGATGGCTTCCCAATCGAAATCGGTGACGTCGCCGCCGGTGACGGTGATGACGGCTTTGCCCACCCACATGCCCCATTGCCAGGCCTGGACGATGGGTGTGCCGTTTTCCCAGACCGGTTCATCAAGTTTCGAATGACTGTGGCCGTCGATGATGAGGTCGATACCATCGACATTCGCGGCCACTCTGCGGGATCCCAGGGTATTGTTGTCGTAGAGCCCCATGTGGACCAGGGCGATGATGATGTCCACCTGAGGTTTGAGTTCGGCAACCATGCGTCGTGCCACGGTGACTTCATCATCAAAAAACAGATTACCGGTGATGGTGGGCGTAGTGACCATGGGGGTTTCGGCGGTGGTGAGGCCGAAGATTCCCACCCGGAAGCCGTTATAAGTCTTGATTATGTATGGTGCTTCAGCCACCAGAGAGCCGTCGGGATATCGGACGTTGGCCGACAGGAAAGGGAAACTGGCCATCTGTATCTGGTCTTCCAGAGTGGCCAGGGGTTTGTCGAACTCATGGTTGCCCAGTGTCATGGCGTCATAACCGATGTAGTTGTAACCGATGATGTCCGGTGCCGTTTCGAAGAAATTCGACTCCGGCCGACCGGTATTGATATCTCCGGCATCCAGGATGAGCACATTGTCGTACTCGTCCCTGATGTCCTGAGCGAAAGTGGCGATGGCCGGCAGCCCCCCGACATCCGGTGCCGGATAGTTGTAGAACTTCAGCGGATGACCGTGAAGGTCGTTGGTGTGTAATACTACCAGTTCACCGGATCCATTCAGCGGACCCTCGACAACCCCGTTCGCCATGAGGGCGAAGGGGAGGGCGGCCAGGAGCAGTACGGCCGCGACGAAACGAATAATACGTTTGTTCATAGATTTCCTCCAGGAAAATAAGGAACTAATTCTAATGCTTCCGGGAGCGGAAAAGAACGATTGTATCGCAATATATCCGAGGATTTGTAAAAGTTTGCTTAATGAAGCCTCTGAGGGATATGGCACTGACATGAAGGTAACGGGAGTTACCCGGCCCGGCTCCTGAATGCCGTGAATGCACTCCGGGGTTGAATAAGTAAACGGGCACGACTCTTGCATCAGTAAGAAGTACACTGACCATGGAGGACCACATGTCCGCCGGATTTTACCGGATTTTCTGGATCATTTCTCTGCTCATTTCCATCTCCGGGGCCTGGCTCTGGCTGAAAATCGTCACCCGGGCGGATCCGAGATGGCGGGATAAGGGGCACCGCTGGTATCTCTATGTATTAGCAGGAGTAGTGTCCCTGTATCTGTCAAGGATATTCTATCTTTTTGGTTTTCTGATCACCGGTGGCGGATTCTATTCGGCCTATGCCGCTGCCGATGATTTCTGGTTCTACCTGCTTATCAACGGACCGGCGGAGGAATGGGGAAAGTTCCTTGTTTTCTGGATACTGGCAAAAGGGTTCGGCCGGGTGAAGGAACCCCGGGACGGTATCATCGTTGCGATGATGGTGGCCCTGGGATTCAGTCTTTGGGAGAATGTCAATTACCTCCTTATCTACGGTATCGATGTGATTCCCACCCGGCTCATCTGGGCATCCTCCGGACATATGGCCTATGCGGCGGTGTGGGGGTACTTCGCAGGACAGGCCATCCTCGAACCTCCCGAAGGAAGCGTGCTGATGCGATACCGTTATGTCCTGATGGCGGTGTTCGTAGTTTCAATTGTTCACGGTCTGTTCAATTTCCTTTCCGGCTGGGTCGGTACAGGCGCTGCCCTGGCGCTGGATCTGCTGATGTATGGTACAACCCTGTTGATGTTGGTTCAGGTATGTAAAGTGCCCAGCGCATACCAGGCTTTTCCCTATGAAAAATCGGCGGCAGCGGTGAAAGCCATCCGTTCGGCTTTAATCAGGGATCCGGAAAACATCCTGCTCCATAAGCGGCTTGGATTCTCCGAGTTGTTCATAGGCAGGGAAGAAGCTGCACTGGCCAGTTGGGACAAAATCGCCTTTACCGACAGAGGACCCTACCTGAACGCCTGGGTGGGAATCCTGGAAGCTCGACGAGGCCGGGGGAGGGTAGGCCGACGTTCTGAAGGCGGGCTTGAGAAACTTCTCGCATCCATGCCGTCGGACAGCCGAACCACGTTGAAGCGCCGACTCCGGTTTTTTCTGAAAGACCAGGGTTCGGAATGGATCCGTCGGATCGAAGATTGGGAGCGCCAGGCTGAGACCCGCCGGGGGTATACATGTTAGTGTGGTGTCCCGTAAATACGTTTACGAACTTACAATTGAATACCATGAGCGTAGCTACCCTGAATCGTTGCGACAAGCACCCCCCGTTCCGACGAACTTCGGGGCACTGGTCTCCACGACTCCGGGTAACTCCACCTTATTACCTCTTTATATCTTGTTGTCAAATTTCCGGGACACTACACGAGTTTTCAGGCCACCGAACTCCGATCTTTTACTTCTGATGTATCAGCTGTCGTTGTTGCCTTTTTCAGTACTCCCCGGTAAGGCATGAGCATGAAATCCTTCATGTTGACCACCATCTTACGATTGATCGGCGGGAAAGACGTTATCAATCCGATAAGCCTGAACATCATCAGACGCAGCGGTTTCTTGTGGGGCAGGGTTTTATAGATGCCGTTTTTCCGATAGTACTTGTGGTCCCCTCGGAACACGATGCTCAGGCGGGTGTAGATGTCGTCCCTGAATATTTTGATACCTCCGACGCCGAGGAAGGTGGCCGGGCGGAGGTAGTCTTTCTTCAGGGCCAGGGCGATCCGGCGGGTCAGGGAATCGGTAGCCGCATCGACTTCTGATGCGTTCCCGCTCATCGTGGTGACGATACCGTTCAGACTGCCCCCCTGCCATTCGACGAAACCGGTAAGTCCATCCCTGAGGGCGGGATTGGAGGTGATATCCCCATCCAGGAGTACCGCGACCTGTTTGCCGTTCAAGAACGGCTGGTGGGTGTGGAAAAATCCCCGATCGATGAAAGATTTCATCAGCGACGAATACCACCGTCTCTTTATCGTGGCCGCTATGACGAAAACATCCGCTGGATGAATTTTCTCGATATAGGTATTTATCACATCGTCGGTATTCCCATAGCGGCAGACATTCTTCGGGCCGCAATGCAGGCAGCCCATACAACCCCCTGCAATCCTGAGTTTCCGGAGGTCAACAATCTCCACATCATCCTCGAAGGTGGAACTGAAGCGATTAATCAAGGTGGCCAGGCGGCCGTCGGTGGAATCGGTGACAATGGTGATCCGCTTTCCCGTCCTGAGGGGCTCAGGGTTCATGGTTGCTGACCCGGGATTCGGTGCCGGTTCATCAGTTGCGGTTCCCCGGGGGGGAAATATACGGACCACCGGAGCGCCGTTCCCGATGGCGTCCATAAATGTGTCAAAGAATCCCTCGAGAGCCCTTCGTCCCGCCGGCTTCATCAGATCGTTCATATTGGCCGAGTGGCTGTCGACGAAAGCCATCCCCAGATCCTCACTGACGGCCCTGATGAAATCGTGGGCTGTGTTGTCGAAAAAATGTATGGAAGTGGACAGGGCCGCGGCAGGTTTTCCGGCAAAGGCCCCTCCGGCCTCTCTCTCATCGATCAGTTCGATGAACCTGTGGTATTGGCTGCAGACCGAATGAACGTAGAGCGGGAATGCCCAGAGCACCCCGTCGGCCTGACTGACGGCTTTGATGATGTCATCGAATACTTCAGGACTTTGCTCAAGACGCCGTATCCTGAAAGCCGGTTGTTTCACATCGAAGCTGACCTCGGGAAACTTGAGTTTCAGATACTCCACATACTGCATGGTGACGCTCTTTTCACCCTTGGGGCTTCCCCCCAATACGATCATTTTCATCTTTCCTTCTCCTCCAAAGCTTTTATTGTCTCGGCGCACCAGTCTCTGATTCCTGAGTAATGGTGCAGACCGAAATCTACTGTGTGTCGCCAGTACGGCGTGCCCTCTTCCAGAACAGGTCGGGCTTCCTCGGGTACCTCGTTGATTTCATCGCAGGAATCCAGATGATCCCGGATACCTTCCAGTTCATCGATAATGGTTCTGCAGCGCTCATCTTCAGCCCGAATTTTGGCACTGATGAGTTCCGGATTCGCCCATTGGCCGAAGAACACCTGCAGAAGGAGTTCTTCCCGGAGAATGGCGGGTTCCGGCGGGCGGGTCAGCCATCGGGAGAATGCCGATCGGCCTTCTTCGGTGATGGTGTAGACCTTGCGAGTCGGGGTGCCGTCCTGTTCTTCCCGGGTCATGGTTACCAGGCTCTCGGCTTCCATTTTCTTCAGCACGGGGTAGATATTCCCGTAATTCTCGTTCCAGAAATGACCGATGCTGTGGTCGCTCATCTTCTTCATGTCGTAGCCGCTCATGGGTTTGTAGGTGAGCATCCCCAGCAGGGCGTAACGGGTTTTATTTTCCCGGGGCATGGTGTCCTCCATTGATATATATCAAACAGATATATAAATAGAATATATAACCAAGGGATCAATTTGTCAACCTTCAATTTCGATTACAGCAAAATCCCATCACGATTGACTTTATACTCACATTGCCGTATGTTCGCCCCATCAATCGGGATTCCCACATAACCAAACCAACCGCCGATCAGGAATCCCAAGGTGAGGACAATTTTAATGACTTTTGACGAACTGGGCCTTATCCCGGCCCTGCTTGAATCTATTCATGCGCGCGGATTTGAAACTCCTACGCCGATCCAGGCAGAAATGATCCCATTCCTCCTGAACGAGGATAAGGATGTTACCGGCCTGGCCCAGACTGGAACCGGTAAAACGGCAGCTTTCGGGCTGCCCATACTTCAGAGAATAGATACGTCCGTATCGAGAACCCAGGCCCTCATTCTGGCTCCCACAAGGGAGCTCTGCCAGCAGGTGTCCCGGGATATTACCGATTACGGCCGGACTCTGAAGGGTCTTCGGACCACAACGGTGTACGGCGGTGCGGCTTTCGGCCCCCAGATCCGCGACCTACGGGCCGGCGCCCATGTGATTACAGCTACTCCCGGGCGACTCAAGGACCTCCTGGACAAAGGCATCGCCGATCTGAGCAGCCTGCGCTTCCTGGTTCTCGATGAGGCCGATCAGATGCTTGATATGGGCTTCAAGGACGAACTGGACGCCATACTGGAATCCGCTTCCGCCGACAGGCAGACCCTGCTGTTCTCCGCCACCATGCCACCGGATGTGGCCCGCATCGCCAGGAACTACATGACGAATCCCCATGAAATCGTCGCCGGTGAGAAAAACAAGGGCATATCCACCGTCGATCACCGTTTCTACAGGGTGCATGCCAGTGACAAGTATGCCGCTCTGCGCCGTCTCATCGATTTCCAGCCGACTATCTACGGTATTGTTTTCTGCCGAACCCGGGACAGCGTCAAGGACATCGCCTCCAGGCTGGGCCGTGACGGTTATGCCGCCGATGCCCTCCATGGAGAACTCTCCCAGGTGCAGCGGGACTCGGTGATGAGTCGATTCCGCCAGGGCAACCCTTCCCTTCTCATAGCAACCGACGTTGCCGCTCGCGGTCTGGATGTGGATAACCTCACTCATGTCATCCATTTCGACCTTCCTGACGAGGCTGACGTATATAACCATCGCAGCGGACGAACCGGGCGAGCGGGGAAATCCGGCTCATCCCTGGCCCTTGTGCATATGAGAGAAGGCCACCGCATCCGGCGGATCGAGAAAGTCCTGGGCCGCCGTATCGAAGAGTCCAAAATCCCCGGCGGCGGGCAAATCTGCGAAACGCGTCTGATGAACCTTATCGATCGGGTCACCGAAGTCGAAGTGAATGATGAAGCCATCGCCCCATATCTGGATGACGTCAGAGAGAAACTCGATGGCATGGACCGTGAAACCCTGCTTCGCAGGTTCGTTTCGGTGGAGTTCAACCGATTCCTGAAAGAGTACGGCAGCGCCCCGGATTTGAATCCCCCTCCGGCACCCAAACGTACCCGTCGGGACTCCGAATATTTCGGCGGCCGGGATGGCGGTGGGAGCTTCCAACGCGGCGGCCGGTCTTCAGGCGGCATGGTCCGCCTTCGCATTAATCTTGGACGTCGTCAGGCCGTGCTCCCGCCTCAGATTATAGGGCTTATAAATCAGGCGACCCGTACGAGGAATATTCGCCTGGGCCGCATTGACATCAATACCGATTGGTCCGATATCCAGGTGGAAGACTCCATGGCCGATCGTGTGGAGCAATCACTCAGGAGATATGACTATAAGGGAATGAAAATCCGTGTAGAGCGTGGAGCCGATGGCCGGGGCGGCTACTCCCACAAAGGCCGCCGCAGTTCCGGTCGGAACGACAAGTATAACAAGTTCGGCAAACCCGGGCAGACCCGCCAGGGCAAGAAGCGGAAGGGATAGACCCACAGGGATAGATCCGCCGGGAGCAGGTCCGCCAGTATGGTGTCCCGGAAATTTAGCGATAAGAAAAAAAGTTATATATAATGGAGCTGCCCAAAATCGTGGAGACAAGCCTCAAAGGCGAGTCCCGCTGGAACGAGGGGTACTTGCAGCAACGAGTCCGGACAGCTCCACTCACGGAATCCATTGTAATTCGTGAACTGATTTCCGGGATACCACTCGCAGGGGTAGACCCGCAGGGGTAATTCCCGGCATGCCTTCCTTTCTGTAAAAAGTTTTTCTTGACTCTCCTCCAGGGGCAGGGTTGAACCTTGCTTCATTGAAAATGAAGGAGGTTTGAAATGAATCGAAAATTCCGATGTTTTCCGGTATTCCTCGCCCTGGCATTGGCTGGATGTTCCGCCGCTTATGTTCCCGGAGAAATATCCCGGGAACCGCCGCCGATTCAGACGGCAGGAGATGCGGCATTCCTGATGTCCGACGGAGTGCGTCTTCATCGAATTAGCATTCGGTCTGAGAATCCCGCCGCTCTCCCTCCCGTCCTTGTCATCCATGGTGGCCCCGGGATGCCTGCTCCCGGTACCTGGCCGGCCCTGGATGCGTTGGGCGAGATTGGTTCTCATTGCACCTGCATCGGTGGTCCGCATGCCTGTCGGGGATTCAGGACTGTATTCCATCGTTGAAGGATATCTGTCGCGGGAAAATGTCGAAGCATATTCGGTCTGGCGGAAAGATTACTTCGACTACAAGTCCATTTGGGAACGGGATGAGAAAGAAAACATCGCATTGAATAACGGCCTGGGACCCTTCTGGGAAGAAGCGATGAAGAATTTCGCCATCGAAGCCGCAGAATCTGCTCCCGGAATCGAACCATGGGGACAATCTGCTCCTTTTGACGATAATCTCACAGGCGGATGGATTCAACCGGCGGTTTTTCTGTCCATGGGCCGCCGGTGCTGTGTCGACGATATATCACGATCTTGAATTCAAAGAGGAAGACGCGGATGTGGAAGTCTGCCTGGCCATCAAGTCCGGCGCGGAAGATACCGTTGCCAAAGTGGTCACCAAGCGAAAAAAGGCGTTATCGACGGTGATATTCTGTCAGTCCGTACTTTCGATCCTCAGGAGGTTATCTCCCTGATCCACCAGGGGGAATACGATACCCTCACTGCCGCTTATGAAAAACTGATGGACGCGGTCGTTGAGCGAGGGCTTGAGATAGACGGCAATTGGAGTGATACGTATCTCAAGGGACCGGGAATACTGTTTCGGGGGAATCCCGGGAGATAACTGACCGAAGTGATCGTACTGGTGAAAGTGAAATGCTCTTGAGAATACGCTAGAATAGTGATTGGGGGCGACTTCATGTCCAGGTGGATTATTCTATCGATTATTCTCAACATACTCTCTACCGGCGCCTTGCATGCCGGAATTCCATGGACATATTCCCTTGGAGTATCCGGCCTGGATTACACTTGGCTCGATGAGGATACCGGGAACTACATGCAGGAGCAGATGGTTGGTCTGGATATCCGTGGATCGGCAATCCTGAAACCGATGGGATTCTATTACGGTACTTTCCTCAGTTTCGCCCGGCCTCTGCTCAATAGGGAATATGATCTGGTGGACGAAACTTCGACGGAGAATTCTTCCGGATATGATTTGTATATGTCTTTCGGCATTCCATTCGGTTATCGCTGGCAGTTGCCCCGGAGCTATACCGCCGTTTATCTCGGTTTAGGTCCGTCCATGCAGGGTCTGTTTGATTTCGATAGCCATTTCTGGGGAAGCGGTGGACTCTTCTGGGAGTTCGGTGTTGAAACCCTCAGCTCCGAAGGAGTGGAAATAAGTATGGGTGCGCGGATGATTATGGGATGGGAGTCCTTTGTTACCGACGGCTCCCGGGTTGCGGAACGTCCATCGGCAACGACATCAATTTTCTTTATCGGACTGAGCTGGACCGGTACTCGAGGATACTGATTCCCAATCGAGCTCAGTCTTTCGGGGCCATGCGGTCTGTCAGAGATTCCGGGTATCCTCTCGATTTCATCTTTCTTCTTGTCGGATTGCGTTTCCAGGAACATCGTCTGAAGGTCATCAACTTACGTTCCGGATTGAGAATCATGTATCTGGCGGATAAATCTCCATCTCTTGATTGACCGACACTGCCCGGATTCGCCAGATGCGGGGTTCCTGAATAATTGACCTCTATTCCGTAATTAATATTTATGGACCGTGCTCCCCTACGGCCGTCATAAGCCCATAAGGCGGGCAGATGTGTATGCCCAACAAGTGTGAGGGATGTTACGGTTCCCTTGAGTACCCGGGCTGCTGCACCATCATTCAGTACATACCCCCATATCGGAGATTCGGGGTTACCATGAGCCAGGGTAACCGAACGTCGCTTAAGCGTTTCCGGGAGTGCCTCAAGATAGGATTTCTGACTTGCGGACAGGTATGCTTTGTGCAGTTCGACTGCCGCTTTCGCCTCCTCGTTGAAATTGTCGGTATCGATTTTTCCACATACGGCCCAGTCATGATTGCCGGCCACCATGACGGCCTGCCTCTTGCGGAGCAGCTCCAGACATGGCCCCGGATCGGGTCCGTATCCGGCAACATCACCGAGCATCCATATTTCGCCGAATAGTCCGGACGCATCCTTCATAACAGCCTTGAGTGCTTCAAAATTTCCATGAATATCGGCTATTACAAGTACGGGAAGGGACATTCTGCCTCCAATCTCATTATAGTGGATGAAACATGTTTGAACGTTTGCGATCCCGAATGGGAGAAAAATTCGCCGATGTCTGGGTTCTCTTATCGGATACCGACCGTTTCGTTTCTCGCGCCCGTCTCATGATAAGGTATGAGAAGCAGCTCAGGGAATGGCGCTCCGGTTTGCAGCAAGCCGGGGGTGATATAGAAGGGACCAGGAAGATTCGTGAAGAAATCATCGCATTCCGCCGCGCCAGACGGGTCGAGGGCTGGGAGCTGCGTTTGGGATCTCTTGATATTCAGCTGAAGGGCTTTCGAAAGGATGATGCCATGTCAGTGGGATTTCGACGTATGGTGCTGATGGTGGGAGAACGTGGTGAAATCCGTTACGTCACCGGCAGCGTCAATCATATTGAGCTGGATCAGGAGATCAATATGCTGCTTCGGCAGTCACCTTCGGTGAATCCTCTCGATCCCCACTACCTCTGGTACCGGCGGATCGAAGGAGTTATCGAGCTGGCCGGTTCCGATTCACAGTCGGAGGATGCACAGGAGCGGCTCAAAATTTATATCGAGGAACATAAATCGGACCTTGTCGGAGCGATGTACAAACTCATTTGAAAGCTTCGAATTCCGGCGGCGGTGAACGGCAGGGCGCGAGAGGTCAGTTTCCTGTTTTTCCACAGTAGACAGAAAATCGCTTTGAATGTCTCAGGAACCGTCCGATAGGGAGGGGATGGAGGATCCTCTCGGACAGGCACGAAGGGCATTGTACGCCCGATTGGCAAGTCATTCCGATTATACCGGTCTGTTCACCCGTCCGGCGGTACTGGCAATTTCCGACGAAACCTCCGGCACACTGCCGATACGAGCCTTGAATCGGGCCTGCAGGATACTCCTGATTGCGAATCCGGAAACTGTAAACGAAGATACAAATCTGGTGAGCCGGGTTGCCGATGAATGCGGTTTCGGCGATGTGAATCATTTCATCCTTTTGTTCCAGAAGGCGACCGGATGGCATCCGGAAGAGTGGCACAGGAAGTTCGGCCGTGATAGTATGCCGAAATCGACAATGGAGGTATCAACATGAAACACCAGTTACGATGCTCCGAGGGAAAATATCTCCGGAGTTTCCGGCCTTAGCGATACGGCTCCCCGCAGACGCGGCGGCATCTTAACCATAATTGCCGAATCGCGACGTC
>JAUVIY010000209.1 GCA_030592625.1 Spirochaeta sp.
GAAGACGTGGATTCAGCTAAAGTTTCACTGGTGATTCCCGAGACACAACTCTTCATGGAAGACCAGAAACCCGTTACCGCGTCAGTAATCATCCAACCGAAACCTGGAAGCGATATCAGCGAAAACAGAAACAAGATTGAGGGTATTGTCAAACTCATCCAGTTCGCTATCGAGGGACTGATGGCGGAAAACATCACCATTATGGATATCCACGGCACGGTTCTCAACGATCTCGACGGCATGGAGGATGTGGACCGGCTGAAGATCACCAGCCGGATGCTCCGACAGAAGAGAGCACTGGAAGCCCAGTATACGGCCACCATACTCCAGTCCTTGAGTAATGTGTTCACATCTTTCCGGGTTGATATCGTTAATTTCGATATTGATCTGGAATTCGTCCGGAAGGAAATCCAAACCCAGGAACACTTCCCCATCACCATGAAGGAAGACGATCCCAACACGCCGTACAGCGAGCTGGAAGTCGTGCCGTCCATTGTACGGAGCAGAGAGGACAGCAGCGAGAACTTCGAAGGGACCGGATTCAACCCTGAGGGTCCTCCGGGGCAGGAAGGCCAGACTCCTCCGGCCTACCAGGATCTCACCAATCTTGTCGGTCATTATGAATCCGATCGAACCATCGAAAACTTCGAAATCAACGTCCGGAATATCACCGAGGAGAAAAGTCCATACGAAATCAAACGTATCAGTCTGGGTATGGTTATTGACGGTACCTGGGAAATCATGTTCGACGAAGACGGAGAAGCCACAGTACTTCCCGGAGGTTCCAGGGAGCGGCAGTATCAGCCCGTACCCCCGGATGTGCTGGTCCAGGCAAAGGAAGTCGTCCAAGGCGCTGTGGGCTTTTCACGAGCAAGAGGGGACATGGTTACCGTCGAAAACATCCCCTTTGACAGGACGGAGCAATTCCGCATCGAAGATGAAGCATGGATGCGTAAGCGGCAGATACAAAGAGCCATTCTCTGGAGTATCATCGGAATAACCGGTGTTGTCTTCCTGTTCGTCGTAGTCAGGCTGATCAGCAGACAGCTCGAGAAACGACGCAGAGAACGTGAAGAGGAACTGGCCCGGCAGCATCAGGCCATGCGTGAGCAGGCCTTGCGCAGTGCGGAGGAAGAAGGAATCGAAGTGGAAATGTCCGTCCATGAACGGGCGCGTATCGAGATGCAGGAAAACGCCAAGAACATGGCGCGGGAGCATCCCGAAGACGTGGCCCAGCTCATCCGGACATGGCTTGCGGAGGAATAGGGTATGGCCAAAGCGAATGCAGCCGCTGCCGGCGGAGAAGCGAAATCTCCGATCCCGGCAGCAGTAAAAAAAGGCTCCCAGCACAAAGAAGAACTCAGCGGGAAGCAGAAAGCCGCTATCTTTCTGGTAACCCTGGGATCCGATATTTCAGCTGAAATATTCAAACATCTGCGCGAAGACGAGATAGAAACACTCACCTGGGAAATTGCACGTCTCGAGAATATCGAATCGGAAGAACGGGATATGGTGCTGCAGGAATTCCAGGAACTGATGATGGCTCAGGACTTCATTACGACCGGCGGTATCGATTACGCCCGGGAGCTGCTTGAGAAGTCACTTGGAAACCAGAAAGCGGTGGATATCATCAACCGTCTCACCAGTTCCCTGAAGACCAGGCCTTTCGATTTCATCAGGCGCACGGATCCGGCGAATCTCCTGAACCTCATACAGCAGGAGCATCCTCAAACCATCGCCCTCATACTGGCCTATCTCGAACCGGCGAAGGCGTCCATGATTCTAGCTCAGCTTCCCCAGGAAAAACAGTCTGACGTCGCGAAAAGAATCGCCACTATGGACCGTACCAGCCCGGAAATACTCAGGGAAGTGGAACGTGTCCTGGACAAGAAACTTTCTTCCCTCTCTCATGAAGATTACACAGCGGCGGGCGGAGTCGAGAGTATCGTGGACATCCTCAATCTCGTGGACAGGACAACGGAGAAATCCATCATCGAGTCGCTGGAAGAGGAAGATCCGGAATTGGCTGAGGAAATCAAGAAGCGGATGTTTGTATTCGAGGATATCGTCATGCTTGACGACAGGGCCATACAGCGGGTGCTGCGGGAAGTGGACACCAACGAGCTGGCCAAGGCCCTCAAGGCTGTCGACCCCGAAGTTCAGGAGAAGATTTTCCGCAACATGTCAAAACGTGCGGCATCCCTGCTCAAGGAAGATATGGATTACATGGGCCCCACACGCCGGAAAGACGTGGAAGAATCTCAACAGAAGATCGTTTCGGTCATTCGAAAACTGGAAGAGCAGGGCGATATCGTCATTGCCCGATCCGGCGAGGAAGACGTCTTAGTCTAGGAGAACGCTCATGGCAAAAAACGTGTTTCATCCAATTGAGATTGTCGATCTCACTGCCCAGAAGGTGAAGGTGGAAGCACCGGTGTTCGTTATCCAAGAACCGGAACCCCTTGATCTTTATGAAGGTCCTACCGTCGACGATTTGCGTCGGGAGGCCGAGGCTTTCAGGGAATCCTGGGCAGGTGAGAAGGAACGTCTCATTCAGGAATCCCATGATGAGGCCGACAGTATCCGTAAACAAGCTGAGAAAACGGCCTTCGAAGAGGTAAAAACCAAAACGGATGCCGCCATCAGGGATAAACGGATCGCCGAGGACGAGTCGGACCGGATTAAAAGTGAGGCTGAAGTTGAAGCGGAACGCATCCGTCAGCAAGCCGTCGACGAACGGGACAAAGTCTTCGAAGAAGCCCGAAGCAGCGGATATGAAGAAGGTAGCGAGGGAGGCTGGAAAGAGGGCCGCGCTGAAGCCGAACGGTTGATTGAGCGATTACACAAGATTCTTGACGCTTCAATACAGAAGAGGCAGGAAATAATTGATGAAGCGGAAACCCAGCTCATCGATCTGGTACTTCTCGTTTCCCGGAAGGTTGTCAAGGTTATAAGTGAAAACCAGAAGAATGTGGTAATCAACAACATTGTTCAGGCCCTCCGGAAGCTCAAGAGCCGCGGGGATGTGGCCATTCGCGTCAACCTGGCGGATCTGGATCTCACTACCGAACATGTGAAAGATTTCATACGTATGGCGGAGAATGTGAAATCAATAACCATCCTGGAAGACTCTTCGGTCGACAAGGGTGGTGCGGTCATCGAGACGGATTTTGGACAGATTGATGCCCGGATTTCCAGCCAGCTGAGGGAAATCGAAGAGAAAATACTCGAGCTGGTGCCTATCCGGACGACCGGGGAGGGTTGATTATGGTACTCGAGAAGTACCTGAACGCAGTCGATCGAATTGATCCGGTGAAGTATGTCGGAAAGGTAAAACGAGTCCAGGGAATACTGGTGGAAAGCATCGGTCCCAGGGCCGCCGTAGGTGAGATGTGCCACATCATTCCCAGGCATGGGAAACCTCTTCTCGCCGAAGTCGTTGCTGTCAGGGACGAAGTCATCCAGCTGATGAGCTTCGATCCCCTGATTGGCCTGGAAACCGGTGATTCGGTAGTGGCTTCGGGAAGCAATCTCAATGTTTCGGTAAGTCCGGAAATGCTGGGCCGGGTATTCGACTCCCTGGGCCGTCCTATGGACGGCAAAGGACCGATATCCGTCAAAACCCATTATCCGATATTCAACAATCCCCCCTCTCCCATGGAGAGAGCTCCCATCTCCCGAAGAGTTGATACGGGTATCCGTGCGATCGATGCCATCATGCCCATCGGCCGGGGCCAGAGAATGGGTATATTTTCCGGTTCGGGTGTAGGTAAATCAACCCTTCTGGGTATGGTGGCCAGGAATACATCGGCAGATGTCAATGTCATCGCTCTCATCGGTGAGCGTGGCAGAGAGGTGCGGGAATTCATCGAAACCGACCTTGGAGAAGAGGGACTCAAGCATTCGGTGATAATCGTCTCCACTTCGGATACACCGGCATTGGCCCGTGTCAGGGGTGCCTTCACAGCTACGGCTATCGCTGAGTATTTTCGCGATCAGGGCAATAACGTTATGTTTCTTTTCGATTCGGTAACTCGATTTGCCATGAGTCAGCGGGAGATTGGGCTGGCTATCGGAGAACCGCCCACAACCAGAAGCTATACCCCATCAGTTTTTTCACTTATGCCCAGGCTGCTGGAGCGATCGGGGGTTTCATTAAAAGGCACAATCACGGGGCTCTATACGGTGCTTGTTGAAGGCGACGATCTGGACGAACCCGTGTCCGATGCCGTGCGTGGATATCTTGACGGCCATATTGTACTCAACAGACGCCTGGCGGAGCGGAACCATTACCCGGCTATTGACATCCTGGCATCAATCAGCAGGGTTGCGCCCCGGTTGATGGGAAAGCGGACCACAGAAGCGGCAGGTAAAATCCGCCGTCTGGTTTCCGCATACCGTGAAAAAGAAGATTTGATTGATGTTGGTGCATATGTCAAAGGAACCGATCCCGATGTGGATGAAGCCATAGACAAGAAAGAGGCTTTGAATAATTTCCTGATTCAGGGAATCGCTGAACATGAAGAACCGTCCAGCATCTATTCTCGAGCCGCTGAATTGGCCGGTCTGGAGCCGGATGAAGATGAAGAAGGATCTGGAGATGAAACGGTTTCTGTTCTCGCTTGAAACGCTGCTTTCCCTCAGAAAGGAGCGTGAGCAGGAATGCGAAATAGTATTGGCTATCGCGGCAGGAAAGCTGGCAGTCATCGACAATCGGATCGAAGCGGCTCGCCTGGCGGGTGATAATGCCTTTATGGCCGGTGGAGTCACGATTGAGGAACTGAGAGCAAGAGACAGGCTCTGGATGAAATCGGTCAGCGATTGCAAAGCCCTGGAACAGCCCAGGATAGAGGCTTCGATGAAAGTTGATGATGCCAGGAATGTCTATACAGAGGCTCATTCCCAGAGAGCCGCCCTGGACAAGATCAGGGAAAAACGCATGGATCAGTGGAAATTGAAAGTCAAACAGGAAGAAATAAAGAAGCTGGATGAAACGGCTAAGGGCGCAACTGTGAGACGTCGCCTGACAGGAGGGGATGAGTGAAGAGCTAC
>JAUVIY010000121.1 GCA_030592625.1 Spirochaeta sp.
CAGTAGAACACGGGGACGCCTGGGAGAAGGAGTAAAAGAACATACTTTTGAGATTGGCCCGGCTGAGCTGCAAACGACCTGGAAGGACAACCGGATCGAGGCGGTCCTCAGGGTTGATTCCGAACTTTATATTCGCAGTATCGCCCTGGAGTTTCATTTCAGATCCCCCCGTCACACAGGAGAAACCACGGTCTGGACCGAGTCATACTCCGACGTTTTCACCGCCGGACGGTTTAAATCCGTACCCGGAACCCTGTCGGGAACCTGCAGCCGGTATGGAGCCTGGGCACTCTGGCTCTCCGAATCTCCAGATACGGAGGGTCTGCTTTTCAAACAGTCGCCTCCGGTTGATTATCCAATTCGATTCAACTGCAAACCCGGCGTTAAAACCCTTTTAATAAGCTGGGAGGTGAACAGGTCGTTCAATGAGGGAGAAACTCTCGCCCTGCCGGTTGTCGGAATGAGCCGGGGCCATATGGACCGGTTGGTCAAATCCTGGCGCCGTGAGTGGAAATCCTCTTCCGGCCGGGACATGCCCCGGGATAGAAGGGCCGGTTGGTGCGGAGGTAATGGGATTCAGGTCCCGAAAGACCTCAGGGAAATCCTCGGCTCGATAAGAAACGGGAAAATAAACGTGGATTGGTTTGCCATCGGTCCGGGATACGCATCGGAAACCGGCGACTGGCTGGTTCCATCCGAAGCCTTCAAAGACCGGATGGGCAGCCTTTCCCGTACGATAGGTGAGCATAATATCATCCCCGGGCTGAGATTTGCACCGCTTCTTGTTTCAAAAAAATCCGTTCTGGCCGCCGAAAATCGTGACTGGCTGGTTAAAACCTCCAACGGCTCACCGGTAACAGTTCCCGTATATGCCGGAGAACGTGATTTATCATTCGTGCTTGATGTCACCAGACCGGAAGTCCTGGCACATATCAGTCGGATATTGTCCATCATGCGAGACCAATGGGGTTTCAGGGCCTTCTTTCTGGAACGTATAGGAGATTCTGCGGTTCCGGGAATACGCTCCGACGACCGGAACGGAGTCGGAAGCCTTCTGAAAACATTTGCGACTGCCGTTCGTGATGCCCTGGGGCATAAAGTGCTTCTTATCGCATCCGGACTACCCCTGCTGACGACCCCCGATGTCTGGGACTCTCAGGTTGTGGCTCCGGCTTCCGAAATGTTTGCCGGATACAGCTCTCGCGGGAAACGCCGTACCGCCATGTCTGTCGCTTCCGCCTTCCTCCACCGTTCTCCATGGAATGAATCGGCATGGATCAACGCATCCGGTCTGCTGCCCCTGAAAATGTTCAAAAAAGAATGCGGGTCGGCGGCCCGGTCCGTCATGAATGCCGTGATGCTGTCTTCCGGTCTTGTGACCCTTGCGGGAGACCCGAGGGAACTGGATGGTGAGACTCTGGATACTATCAACGAATTTCTGAATCTGTTCGAGGAATGTCGTAAGGGACGACTCAGTATTGTTCCGAATGTCGGCGGCGGACGGACCGAACCCCTGGTCGTCCGAAATAACCGGGGTTGGATCGCACTGTTCAACCTGTCGGAAAGAAAAAAAGAAGTCCGTCTGGACCGGGACAGGCTGAAATCAGCCCTTGGGGTATCATCCCCCCTTTCCGCCGGTGACGGTACGGTTTTCAACAGCCCTGAGATTCACGTCGCACTTCCGCCCAGGGGCCATCGGCTCTTCCGGGGATGACATTCTCAGGGCTGGATGAAGCCGCCCTCGGTCCCAGTCTCGGACCGTTCTGCGTCTGCCTGACGACTTTTAAACTGAGTTCCCTTTCGGGCGGATCTTCCACGGAAATCTATGACATTCTCTCAAGATCAATTACAAAGGAAAAAGACAAATCCGGGCGACTGGCTATTGCCGACAGCAAAGTTCTGTACTCCTCTTCCATCGGTATCGAAACCCTTGAAATCGGTGTTACCGCTTTTCTCGGGGCGGCCGGTTTGTCTCTGCCTTGTTCTTTTGTTGATCTCCTGAAATCTCTTTGTCCACCGTCCGACATCCGGGATCTCATGGAAATCCCCTGGTTCGCCGCTGCGGGAGAGTTTCATGTACCTGCGGTAAAGCTCACTTCCGGATTGAAAAACGACATGGCAAGCCGGGGCCTCCGGGTGGAGATTCCCAAATTGCGCTTCGTACCGGCCCGGGCTTTTAATAAGGATCTGGATGCTTATGGAGGTAAGGGCGGGGCGGTCCGAGCCGTTATCTCCCCGCTGATTGAGTCGGCCCTGACCGCCGGAAGCAGCGAGGAAAGACGTATCACCGTCGACCGGCAGGGCGGACGCCGCTACTACGGCGAATGGCTGGCCGATCTGATGCCCGGCGCCCTGCTCCGAGCCCTCGAGGAAGGGCCGAAAAGATCGGCCTATGAGATAGGGAACCGGCGTATTGAGTTTCTGGTTGGTGCCGACGGAATCCGGATGGAGACTGCCCTGGCCTCGATGATTGCCAAGTATGTCCGGGAAACCGCCATGCGGCTCTTCAACTCATGGTGGTCCGAAAGAGTTCCGGGTATTCGGTCTACAGCGGGGTATCCTCAGGACGCCAGGCGCTTTATCGCCGATCTGGAGGCGGCCGGGGCGATGCCGGAAGACCGGGACTCACTGATCCGGCGTCTCTAATGTGGTGTCCTTTAAATCCGTTCACGAGCGTATAATTGAATACCGTGAGCGGAGCTACCCGGAATCGTTGCGTCAAGCATCCCTCGTTCTAGCGGGACTCGTCCTGGAGGCTCGGCTCCGACGAACTTCGGAGTGCTTCACCATATTACCACACCATCCCTTGACCCCGAACCCCGAAAACCCTAAATTCCGCGAGGAGCCAGTCATGTCAAAACAAGCCCTGTTCGGAAAAACCCTCGAAGAACTTACAATCGTCACGGCGGATCTCGGACTGCCCGCATTCGCCGCCAGGCAGCTGGCCGAATGGCTCTACAAACACAGGGCCGTCTCCTTCGATGATATGACCAATCTTTCCAGGTCAGCCCGGAGCAAGCTGGCGGAAAACTTCGATATCGGAATATCAGAACCGACTTCGGTTGCCGTATCGACAGATGGTACGAAAAAGTACCTCTTCAGCTCCGGAATGCGTTCGGTGGAAACCGCCTGGATTCCCGAGGAGAAACGGGGAACCCTCTGCGTCTCCACCCAGATCGGGTGCCGCCGGGGCTGTCTGTTCTGCATGACCGCCAGGCAGGGATTCCAGGGGAATCTGAGTGCCGGTGAGATTCTCAACCAGTATCGCTCCCTGCCGGAAACTGAAGATGTCACCCATTTTGTTTTTATGGGCATGGGTGAACCTATGGACAACCTGAAAGCCGTGCTCTCAACATTGGAAATTCTCACTTCCGACTGGGGCTTCGGTTTCAGTCCGAAGAAAATCACCGTATCCACCATCGGCATCATCGAGGGTCTGGATCAGCTTCTGGAGAGGAGTGACTGCCGTCTGGCCTTAAGTCTCCATTCCCCCTTCCCCGACGAGCGGGCTGAACTCATCCCCTGCGAACGCCGTTATCCGGTAATGCAGGTGCTGGATCTCTTCCGCCGGGCCGAACTGGGCCGTCGCCGGCTCACCATCGAATACCTGATGATAGACGGCCGGAACGACAGTGCCCGGCACTCCCGGGAACTCAGCCGCATCCTCGAGGGACTGGGAGCCAGGGTCAATCTCATCCCCTATCACCCCATCCCCGACTTCCCCGGAACCCCCAGCCCCGCCGGCCGGATTAAAACCTTCCGGGACGATCTGAACCACCGTGGTATCATCGCCACCATTCGCCGCAGCCGGGGACTTGATATCGATGCGGCCTGCGGCCTCCTCACCACCAAACGCTCAGGTTCCGTCCTCCAGCTTCGTAAAAAGCACTCCCCGACGAGTCGCCAGAGGTCATTTTCGTCTATAATGAGAGAACCTGAATAATCCGGAGGAGCCCCTCGTGGCCGTAAAGAACTCATGGGACATCCTGGACGCGTATCGCAACGAGTTCATCAAGGGCAAATGGCCTACCATACCGGAACAATTCCACCTGTCGGCTCACCTGTATCCCGAACAGACGGCATTCACCCAGTTTTCCCCGGAAGAAATCCGGATTACCTACAGGGAAGCCCGGACATATGTCGTGAAAATCGCATCCTGGCTGGTTTCCAACGGACTCAAAAAAGGTGATCGGGTTGTCATCACCGGCAAGAATTCTCCTTGGTGGGCCCTGGCATTCCTGGCTGGAATGGAAGCCGGCGGTGTTATCGTACCTCTGGATGTGCAGATGGAGGAAAAAACCGCTAACCGGTTTATCGACTTCGTCGATTCAAAATTCCTCTTCGCAGACGGCAACAAGCTTGAGGTTCTGGGCGGAAAGGCCACCGGCATCAAGTATAAGGTGAGCCTGTCCCGTGAAAGCGGTACGTTTATCACGGAGCTTCCCGCCGGGAAAGGCGCGTCCTTCGATGAGGCGACGGAAAACGACCTGGCGGCTATTCTTTTCACCTCGGGAACAACCGGTCTGGAGAAAGGAGTGATGCTCACTCACAAGAATTTCATGACCGACGTGTACCTGGCTTGTCATCCCGACTTCCTTCAGATCGAACAAAGCGACGTTTGGTACGCTCTTCTCCCTATACACCACGGTTACTGCATGACCACAGTCTTCCTTGAAGGCATCAAGCATGCCGGTGAGATTGTATTCTCCCAGGCCACCGCCGTGGACAGGATAATGAAAGATCTGGAATTCGGCGGTGTAACCATCTTCATAGCCATTCCCCTCCTCTACAACAAGATTCTGAAAGGGATGATGAAGAATGTACGAGCCAAGGGTCTCTTCTTCCACTTGCTGGTAGGTCTACTGATGCGCATCAGCGGACTGTTTAAATTCGTATTCAGGGTGAATATCGGCAAGAAACTCTTCGGAAAAATTCTTCTGAAGAAGGCCAACATCTACAACCTGAAATACCTCATTTCCGGCGGCAGTACCCTGGCACCTGAAACCGTCAGGCGCTACCAGCAGCTGGGTCTGGACTTTATCCAGGGCTACGGCATAACCGAGACATCTCCCATCTCCACCCTGAATCCGGCTCACGCTTTCAAGCTTAAGGCTGTAGGCAAGGTTTTTCCCCTTATCGAGATGACCATCCTGAATCCCGATGCCTCAGGTGTAGGAGAAGTAGCCATCAAGGGTCCTATCTGCTGCCGGGGTTACTGGAAGAATGATGAAGCGACGGCCGAGCTTTTCAATGAAGATGGATGGCTGCTGACCGGCGACCTGGGCTACCTGGACATGGATAACTACCTCTTCCTCACCGGCCGGAGTAAGAATCTCATCGTTACCGGGGGCGGCAAGAATATATTTCCTGAGGAAGTGGAAGACCATTTCCAGCTCTACCATCAGATTGAACAGATTATGGTACGGGGTTACAGTGACGATGGTATCGAAGCGATCATTTTCCCGAGCCGGGAGCATTATGAGAGCCTTGGTACCTACGATAGCGAGACGATCCGCAAAGATATCGTCCGTGCGGTGAAGACGGTGAACCGGGAACTTTCTGCCTACAAGAGAATCGACCGCATCCGCATCGTCGAGGAGGCCCTGCCCATGACTTCCACCAGAAAAATCAAACGTCCGGTGGTGAATAAGCTGTTACCCGTTACCACCGAAGACACGATTGCGATCTGAAATGACACGTTATGATACTCGCGCAACTCTGCCCTCTTCGCTGCCCTACGAAATTCATCCTGAGAACGCAATGGCCGCAGTCCTGGCTCTCCACGGTTACACAGGAAGGCCTGGCGATCTGAAATACCTGACCGAGCGCCTGGCTTCTGCCGGCATGGCGGTTTCGGTTCCCAGGCTGCCCGGTGCGGGAACGGATATGGATGATCTTTCCACTACAACTCAGAGGGATTGGATCCGCCGGAGTTACGATGCCTGGCTGGATCTCCGATCCCGATACGAGTCGGTGTCCATCGTCGGATACTCGATGGGCGGCCTTTTGGCATTGGAGCTGGCAGAGCGGGTCGGTCCTGAAAAACTGGTCCTGCTGGCCCCGGCCCTGGTTACATCTCACAAGCTGATGCGGCTCACGCCCCTCCTGGCGCCGTTCGCGAGAATCCTTCCCACGGTGAAAACCGGCTGGAAACCCAATGAGAACCACGACGAGGAAACCCGGGAGCACGGGCGTCGCTATTGGACTCGAAGGGACCTTCGGAGTGCCGCCCAGCTCTCCCGCCTCCAGGAAAAAGTCCGCCGCAAACTGGGTAAAGTCCGGACACCAACGATGGCCGTCGTATCTCTTGATGACAAATCCGTTCCTCTTGAGGTTATTAAATTGTTGAACAAGCGGCTTCCTGAAGGTCTTTCCCGTACTCTGATTGTCAAAAACTGCGGCCATGATGTGCCCCAGGGTGCGGACCGGGTCGATGTCGCCGATGCCGTGGTGGGCTGGCTGCAAACTCCCGCGTCTTAATTATACCACTAATACTGCCGATAATTGTTTTGTGAACGATTCCAGGTCTGTCCTACGCGATCTTGCAATAGCCCTCGGTGTACTCGCTCTTGTGTTCGCCGGGTTGTTTGCCTGGGCGTCGTTCAGCCAAAACAAACCGGAGCTCTACACCACCTTTATCGATCCTTCAGTCCCTCTGATACCCGAATCCGAACCTTTCCCGGAAATCGAGGAAGGGGAGATTCTCCGGTACGTGACAGATCACCATACCGTCGTCGGCGGCGAGTCATTTTCTCTGATAACCGGTATCTACTGGGACGACATCTTCCTCTGGCCCGACCTCTACATTCGTAACGACATGAAATCCGAAGACCCGGACCTCATTTTTCCCGATGAGATTATCGATATCTACAACCGCCTCGGACGAGGCGATCTGTACTCCGACGCCGAACGTGAGATGATACTCGACGCTTTTATTCAGGTTTATGACCGCTTCAAGTCCCTCGGCCCCCAAAAGAACGGATCCGCCTGGACCCTCCTGTGGTGCGGAGCCAAATACGATCATGATTTTCTGGAAATCTACGCCGGGCGTATCGACCCTGAAGACCGGATTGTCGCTCAGCGCTACATTGACGAAGAGGGATTTCTGGACTGAAAAATGGGCCGGTGACTAAGAACCGCGACCCATTCTCCGCTTTAATCGACTAACCCGTATAAGAAGCCTTTGAAAAAGCCAGGTAGGGAAAATAAATAATTCCAAAGAACAGTGCGAGGACCACATGCCATCCCGGCTGACCGAATTTCAAAACCAGATTATAAAGAATCATGATCATGAATACGATATTGACGATGGGAATGATGAGCATGATGATCCACCAGAGGGGTTTGTCCACAATCTCAAGCATCACAATGATGTTATAAATGGGGACGATAATGGCCCAACCGGGTTTTCCGGCTTTCGTAAAGATTTTCCAGTTGGCCACGATAAGAACTACGG
>JAUVIY010000234.1 GCA_030592625.1 Spirochaeta sp.
CGGATCTTGTGAAACTCGGCGGGGACAAGAAAACGGCCACGGTATTTTTCGCCGACATTACAGGATACACGGCATTTTCAGAAGGTAAGGATCCTCAGTATATCATTGAAGTGCTCAATGCTTTCTTCAGCGAAGCTGTGGAGCTGGTTATCAACAATAATGGCTATATCGATAAATTCATCGGTGACTGTATCATGGCGGCCTGGGGGGTTCCCATGAAATCCGAGGAAGAAGATGCCGTCCTGGCCGTTACTTCAGCACTGCAGATACACGATCTCGTCCGTTCCCGGGATAGAACATTTTTCAGAGGAGATGCATCCAGACTTAAAATAGCGGTAGGGATGTCTTCCGGTCCCCTGGTTGCCGGAAACATCGGTTCCAGCCGGAGAATGGATTATACCGTTCTTGGGGATACGGTAAACACTGCGGCCAGGCTGGAGGGTGTTGCCAATGCCGAGGAAATCATTATCACTCAGTCCACGAGAGATTTGCTTGGGGACCGGTTCAAACTTGAGGAGCGCAAGCCGGTGAAAGTCAAAGGCAAGGAAAAGCCGCTCGTGATATTCAATGTCAAAGGAATAAACCGATGAACAATCTTTTAGCAGCAGTTCTTGAATTCGTCAATTCCGTTTCCATGTACAACTGGATCGCCGTAGCTGCAGCCCTGGCGATACTTGTTATCATTCTGATTGTATCGGTAAAAAGGGCCCGGCTGGTAAAATCGGCGCTGAGGAAAATGGACCTGGGGCAGCAGGACCCCGGAATAACGGCCCGACTTCTCTCAAAACCGGCACTTGTTGAAACCCTTATCAAACGAAAGGGTGATGAAGTTATTTCATTCTTCGGCATCGCGGAACATCTGGTTCGTAAATTGGAAAAACGGAAAAAGGCGGAGGATGCCAGGAGGCTGTTGAAACTGGCCCCCGAGGAGGGCCTGTTTCCGGTTTTTCTTGTAGCTCTTCGAAAAGATTCCGTCGCCCAGGTATTCCGTAATTGGCTGAAAGAGAATCAGGATATTCTCCTTATCCGAAAAATGGCCCTATCCGCCCGTGGACGGGATTTTAACGGGAAGAAGGCCAGAAAATTGTTATCTCTCTGCTTCGAAGAGGTACGTGAACTTTCAGGTGACCCGGAATGGCCTGTCAGATTTTTCTCATTGCGGGTACTGCTGGCCGATGACGATCCGAAATCGATCAGGTTGGTGAAGGAATCCTTTTCCGATCCGCACCCTCTGCTTCGCAGGACAGTGGCCCAGGAAGCCGGTAATGAGGATCTGGAAGAACTCTTCGGTGCATTGATGACTATGGTTCTGGACGACCCGGTGTCGGAAGTGAGGCAAAGTGCCAGGGAACGCATCGATTCCACGTTCCCGGACAGGTGGAAACTCGATCCTGCGGGTATGGATGCCCTGCAATCTGTGCATATCCTCGAGCAACTGAAGATCGATTCCAAGGAAGATGAAAACGTCGCTATAACGGCCTTGAAGGGTAGAGCCGTCGAAGCCCGTCTGGCGGCCTCGAGATTCCTCGAGAGGTCTGGAGCGTTGGAAAAAATATTTACTGAGGCCAACCGGGGAGACCGTGAAGATTGGGAACGACGACGCGATCTGCTCACGAAAGCCGTATCCGTTGGTATAACAGGATTTCTGGACAATATCAAATCCACGAATTCCGTTGACGTTCTCCTGCTCGGCGCGAAACTGCTGAGTGAAGGCGGGGATCCGGGCCTGATATCTTATCTGTCTGAAAAGGCATTCAGCCGCCCTGATCCTATCAGAGAGGCTGATGAGGAGGAATTATACAGGTCGGCCGTCAGCCTTGCATGTATCCGAGGGGATGAAAAAGCCCGTTCTTTAGTATGCGATGAGCTTCGGAAGAGAAGGAACGATCCTGATGTCCTGGGATTTGTACTTCCTTTATTGCCTCCCGGAGAGGCGCCGGTATTCAGGGACGTGCTGCTTGAGTTTCTCAAGGATCAGGCTTTTACGGCGGATGAGGCTTTCCTTGACATTATGGCTCAGCTGCCGCCTTCCATGTTTCTCGGGCATGTTCTGGACATTCTCGAATCCGACAGGTCGCTGTTCAGCCACGGGATCCGCCTGAGAGCCCTGCACTGCCTCGGAGCCTGGCATCTGGATCATACATTACAGACGATTCTTGAAAACCTGCCGATTCTACCCGTGGATCAGACCAGAAAATTCGCGACTCATCTGGCATCCATGAATCGTAGGGCACTGGAAGAACGAGCTTCTTTTATCCTCGCTTCTCCGGATGCCGGTATTCGTGCGGCTCTGATTTCCTGTCTCCCTGTTTCCTGCATCAGCTCGTTTACCAAGGAAATACGAGAAGGATTGAATGATGCGGATCCTGAAGTGCGTATCTCCTGTCTGAGAGCTCTTCTCAATGCCGGCGAACTCAAGGCAACGGGTCCCGCCCTGGCGCTTCTCAGGGACCCGGTGGAACGGGTACGGAGGGAAGCGGCACGTATTGCAGGAGTGAAAGGTACGGAAAAATTCCTCGAGAGTCTTGAAACCATATTGAATGATGCCAATGAGTCTCCAGTCGTCAGAACAGCGGCGCTGGACGGTCTGGCAGCGAGCCGGACGCCTGAATCGGTGGCGGTTATGGTGAGATATCTCGATCGGGGAGAGGCGCTGCGTAACGAGCTGATTTCCGCCATGGCATCAAAAGTCGACAGAAAGTCTATTCTCTCCCTGGTGGAACATTTCAAAGATTCGGAAGCCGTTCTCAGAGACCGAATCTCCGATGTGTTTACCGCCATGGGTGATAAAGGGGAAGAGTCGCTTGTTGATTTGTTAAGGGAAGATATTGCCTCCCTCAAACCGTTCCTGGCCGATATTCTCACCCGCACGGGATTCGTCGAAATACTCATTCGAAAGCTCGGTCACCGTAAACCTCAGATCCGGAGGGATTCGGCGGAATTGCTTGTGGAGATTGCCACCGATTCGGCGTATCGCGGAATTATTCTGGCAGCAAGGGATCCGGACAGGGAAGTGAGGATAAAAGTAACCCGGGCTCTGGAATCCCTTGCCACAGCAGAGGGTGAGAGCATCCTCAAGTCATTGGAAAAGGATCCGGACCGGAAGGTGCGGCGGTACACCCATTGGGCCATGGAAAGGCTCAAGGCAAAGAAACTGCCCTGATAATCCGGACGGATTCGGGTTAAATAACCGCGGTTCCTACGACGATATCGTCAAGTTTTTCGGCTTGATTCTTCCAGTCATACTTCCTGAGCCATCGGCTCAAGGGGCCTGTGAGTTTGATTCTCCGGTGCGAAGGAAGCTTCAGAACTTCTTCCAGCCGGGATTCGAAATCCTTCTCACTGTTCCAGAAACAAGCACCCCTTACCCATTTCGGCATCACTTCGGGATAGGCCAGACGGTTTGGAAGAATCGGCCAGCATCCTGCACATGCGGCCTCTATGACGGACAGACCGAAATTTTCCTGTAAAGCGGCGCTAATGACGATATTCCCCCGTTTCAGCCAGTGAACATATTCATCTCTGGGCGGAAATGCATCTACTACGATGCGATCGGCGAGTTCCTTTCGTGCCCTGTCGAAGGCCGGCGGTGTTTTGGCGTATCGCTCACCGAGTATCGCCAGGCTGAAAGGGATGTTCCGATGGCGAAGGCTTTCCAGCACTTTGAAGGCCGTATTGGGATCCTTGTCGTGTTCATGTCTGTGGTTCCATATGATTAGTGGCGGTTCATATGTTTTGACGGGTTCTGAAAAATTGCTTGGACGGTTTATGGCTTCTGTATCTATGCCAGGATAAACAATCTGCGACTTATCACAGGCTTTCTCAAGTGTCCATCCGGGAATGGCATCGGGTAGTCTGTTGAAGAGAATCCGGCATTCTTTCAGGAGCATATCTCTGTTGAATGCCGAGTTGAAAACAACCGTTTCGGCACTGAGGATGTTCATGAGATCGGTGATACCGTATCTGAAATCCCGGGTTTCTCCGATCTTCATCGGATAGGCGAACTGATTTTCATGCATATAGAGCATTGCCGGCGGAAGATCCGGTCGAAGTATCTTGAGATGAGCCAGATCGATTATTCCGCTCACCACCATGACGTCGTAATCCTCAATACCGGTCTTTGCTATGAAACCGGCCAGATATATGGCCGCCCCGGCCTGTCTCCATTTCCAGAAACGGGCCGGAAGTGTTATCAGATGATGACTATGGCGGGAGTGTGTAATCCATTGATCTGCAAATATCCGGTGTGAGCCGCCGTAAAAAGTCTCGATAAACAGAACCCTCATAATAAGACAATCATAATGGTTCCCCTTGCTCCGTCGATACAGTCATCACTAGACTGGTCCGGGGGATTCTATTGGATTTCAAACTGATGGTTTTCGATCTTGACGGCACTCTGGTGGATACAATTCCCGACATCGCCGATGTCTTCAACATCGTATTGGAGGCTGAAGGGTATCCCGGACATCCAACGGCAGATTACAGGGAATATGTCGGCTGGGGAATCAAGAGGACTCTCGAATTGGCCCTTCCTGAGGGCGTGCAAGTTGATGATTTCAATCGCATGCTCGAAGGGGTGATTGACGAATATGCCGGAAGGCCGGCCAGATATTCTCGGATTTATCCGGGAATACGTGAATTACTGAAATATCTAAGCGGTAACGGTGTGCCGATGATCGTTTTTACGAA
>JAUVIY010000235.1 GCA_030592625.1 Spirochaeta sp.
CCGGGAGCCTGCTGCCGAAGATTCAGGCTCTTGTGGCTTTAGTGAAAGCTACGGGTAACGAAGGCGTGAGAACGGATCCGTCTCATCTTACCGCCGCTCTGGAGGGAAAAGCGGGAACGAGAATCGTCCCTTAGCGTCAAAGGGCAGTGATGAAATCATCAATATAGCCTGACTAACTTGTCAAATACAGGAATCATGATAGTCTCAAAGGAAATTACAGTCCCCTGCCATTGATGCGATCCGTGAATGACTGGCACACTAAATCCGAATTTGAACTACAGGAGCATATCCCATGAGCCGTCCCGTCAATTTCTCAGCCGGCCCGTCCATGATACCCATGGAAGCACTCGAGTCCCTCGCCAGGGATATGGTTGATTATCAGGGTACCGGTCTGTCCCTGGTGGAAGTCAGCCATCGCGGTCCCGTTTATGACAAAGTCCATCAGGACACCATTTCCCTCCTCAAAGAACTGATGGGGATACCCGAGGGCTATTCGGTGCTGTTCATCGGCGGCGGCGCCACCCTGCAGTTCTCCATGCTGCCCATGAACCTGTTGCTTCCCGGCGGGAGCGCCGATTATATCAATACGGGTGCCTGGGCTAAAAAGGCCATCTTCGAGGCGAAAAAAGTCGGTATGGTGAACGTCGTCTACGATGGTTCAGATGATGGTTTCTTGAGCCTTCCGGATCCCGGGTCAATAAAACCCACCCCCGGGGCCTCATATCTCCATATCACCAGCAATGAAACCATCGGCGGCATCCAGTGGAAAGCTTTCCCGGACTCCGGGGATGTTCCACTGGTGGCCGACATGTCCAGCGACATCCTGAGCCGCCCGGTTGATGTGAGCAAATTCGGAGTTATCTACGCCGGTGCCCAGAAGAACCTTGGACCAGCGGGTGTCACAATCGTCATTATCCGGAACGATCTCCTGGAGCGCTCATCCGAGTCCCTCGGCTCCTACTTGAACTACAGCGTTCATGCCAAGGCGAACTCCCTCTACAACACCCCCCCTGTCTTTCCCATCTGGGGTATCAAGCTGGTTCTCGAGGGTGTGAAGGCCCGGGGTGGCGCTGCCGCGGTTGCGAAAGAAAACGAAGCCCAGGCCGCAGCACTGTATCAGGCCATCGATGGATCCGGTGGTTTCTATCGCTGTCCCGTGGAGGCCTCGGCCCGTTCGTCTATGAACGTGGTCTGGCGGCTCGCCGACGAGGATAAGGAAGCGGTCTTCATCAAGAAAGCTTCCGCTGAGGGCTTGATCGGTCTGAAGGGACACAGGAGTGTCGGCGGCTGCCGCGCCTCCATCTACAATGCCATGACCATGGAAGGCTTGAAACGCCTGACTTCCTTCATGGCCGACTTCGCTCGAAAGAACGGCTGAAAAGGAGTTAAGTATGCTTCGCCTGGATCCACTGAATATGAGGATTATCGGTCATTTGCAGGAAGGGCGGAAATCATACAAAAAATCGCCGTGTCATTGGGGGTTTCGGAGAACACCGTCAAGGCTCGAGTGCGAAAGCTCGAAGAAGAAGGTATTCTCAAAATCGCCGGATATGTCGATCCGGAAGCCATGGACAGTCATCAGATCGTTTACGTCGGCGTGAAGCTCAAGGATATGGATTATCTGGCAAAGGGAGAGGAAATCAGCCGTCTCCGACGAGTGGTTTCAGTAGGTGTCGTCACCGGTCGTTACGATCTCATCGTTACCGTCCACCTCAAGCACGGCTTTGGTCATCTTGAGTTCCTCAGCGAGGAGCTGAGTAAGGTGGACCGGATCGAGTCTATCGAGTCGTTCATTGTGTACAAGGGCTTCAACACTAAAGTACCGTATATCACCGACGAAAAGGATATGTTGGAGATGGAAAAATGACCTCTCGCGAGCGTTTGGATAAATTGGGAATTGCCATTCCCGAAATACTGGTTCCCGGAGCTTCTACGGCGCCGGAGAAATGGGCTGTTATCGCTTGCGATCAGTTCTCATCGGAGCGCATCTATTGGGATGAGACCCGCCGTCTGGCGGGCCATGCTCCCTCTACGTTCAATCTCATCATACCCGAATGCTATCTGGAAGACGGGGACCGGGATGAGCGGGCCGACAAAGCTAACGCAGCCATGATTGATGTCATGGAAAAAGGTATCCTGAACAGGCTTGAGCCTGGTTTTATACTGGTGGATCGCTCCACCCCCCACGCCCCGCGGCGACGGGGGCTGGTGCTGGCTGTCGACCTCGAGGCCTATGATTTCTCCGAAGGATCAAAGAGTCCCATCCGTCCCACCGAGGGCACCATCCGCGACCGGCTGCCCCCCAGGATAGCCGTCCGCCGGGGTGCCCGGCTGGATCTCCCTCACATTCTCATTCTCATCGACGATCCTGACAATCTCGTGATGAACGCTGCTGAGGCTGCCGCAATCGCTACTGCCGAAACGGTATACGATTTCGAGCTGATGCAGGACGGCGGCCATATCACCGGAAGGCGGGTTCCTGAGGATTCGATGGATTCTCTGACTACAGCATTCGAGACTCTCAGTCGGCGTTCCGATCTGCTTTTCGCCGTCGGCGACGGGAATCATTCCCTGGCCTCGGCCCGGGAAATCTGGCGTGAGAAGAAGGCCGAGGGTGTCCCGGCGAACCACCCGGCCCGCTATGCCCTGGTGGAAGTGGAGAACCTCCACGATGCCGGACTGCATTTCCACCCCATTCACCGGGTGCTCTTCGGTGTCGATTCTGCGGACCTCACGGGTTATCTGGAGAGGACTCTGGGGGCCGAGGTAGCCGAAAGCGGCAACGGATCCTCCGGCGGCATGATCGGCATCGTGAATCCTGACGGATCTGAAGTGGCCTGGAACATCCGGGTGTCTGAGGGCCGACTGGCTGTGGAACCCCTTCAGGACGCATTGGATACCTATCTTGAAAACCATCCCGATGCGGATATCGATTATATCCACGGTGATGATTCAGTTCGGGAGCTCGTGGGAGCGGCCGCAGACTCCGATAGAGACCGGCTGGGGATTATCCTGCCGGATCTGGACAAGGGGACATTCTTCCGGCGCATCACCGATATCGGCCCTTATCCGAGGAAAACCTTCAGCATCGGGGAAGCCGTCGAGAAGCGCTACTACCTGGAAGCCCGGAAACTGATTTAGCTGACAGGTTTGAGGGTTACACGGCCGTTAATGCAATATTGATGATACCAGTGAGTATCAGAATCCCGATGAGGAGGAACCACCACCACTTTTAGTCTGAGCCGGGAATGAGGTATGCCTGAGATGGATTTTCCTGGTTATAAAAACATCGACTTCAGCATCCGCCGGAAAATCCGCGAGGAATTTTTCCACTTCCGGGCGGTTGATCGAACGAATTACAACCGCTGAAATCTGCCGGTTGGTGTATTGTCTTCCATCTACTTCATAACTGTATTCAATCCGGGGTCCGTAGAAATCAACCGATGAACCGCGCCCACCACCTGAAGCCCCCGAACTGCTCCTGAAAACGGTGTTCATTCACCGCTATCCTGAAATAAAGCGACGAAATTGTCCCATTCACCAAAGACGGCCTGCATCGCGTCGTATTGGCTTTCCATGGCAATCTTGTCATCGCCACGTATCATATACCAGGTGTCGTTCTTTTTGACGGAGCAGATGATCCTCCCCTGGATATCGAAGAAAAACGGTGCCGCAGGATCGACGGCCTGGACAGGACCGATTTTCCTGTCGTTAATCAAGATGTAAAGATCTTCTCTAAACATCGTCTGTTTGAGAAATCCGGCATAGGCGAATTGGCTACCGTCCATACTCCAGGCACCTCCGATAGTATGCAGACTGTCGAAGGGCTCACCCTTGATTCCATCGATAACGGTGAGCCATTTCTTGTTATTGAATGTGATAAAACTCAGGTGTTTCATATCCCAGGAGTAGTAAACGTGCTTTGAATTGAGATCGAATTCCGATTCCTCCCCGTTCCGCCTGACTTTTACGGTGTTCTCCATCGGATCAAATAAGATCCGGGTGCCGTCAGGAGCCCGAAAGGGATTCGGTCCATTTGTAATACCGGTCGAGAATTCATCATGGCTTTTTTTTACGACCCGGTAAAAATGAATCTGCCCCGGATAAGTCATGATATTTTCCGTAATGATACCGGAAGTCATGATAGTCTCATATGTGGTCGAGGTCTCCAATTTATCGGTCCAGTCGTTTGCCGTATCCATATGGAAGACGAGTTCATGTTCTCCCGGGAGGATTTCTATCACCGTATCATTGCCGCCGATTTCCTCGATTTTCACTCCGTCAATGGTATTGGGTTTAAGAGGATAGGCAATCACCAGAGTCGCGATTTCATCCGGTCCATACGACTCGTTTTCAGGAATCATGCTGTTGTATGCGTAATATGTTGAACAACCTGAGAAGAGTCCCAGAATCGTAACCGACAATATCCCGAGAATCGCTGTTTTTTTCATCCTTCGCACTCCATAAAGAGAATTGATTGAACTGCTATTTATTATACTCTAAATATCGGCACTGGATCTGATGGATTATCGACATAAGATTTCATACCAGGCTTCAGTGCACCGGAAATCCGAACTTAGCCGATATATTGTCCCTGTCGACTGTGGGATTCTGCCAACCTTCGGTTGCCTTTGAGACACCGTTTATCACGAAATCTCTGAGTTCATCGGTGCTGATTAACCCATCGTC
>JAUVIY010000162.1 GCA_030592625.1 Spirochaeta sp.
GCACGCAAGACCTTGAATCGTGAGTGGGTGACACCGTTGAAGAGGATGCCTGAGGTGGTGAGAAAGCACCTGACGGCGTGAAGCTGTTGATGAGGCACCTTTGAGTGACAAGGTGGGGGACACTCATTAATATATCAAGCTGTGATTGAACTGGTCGTTTTTCTCGGAAATCCCGGAAAACAATACTCTCGAACGAGACACAATGCAGCTCGAATGCTTCTTGATACGATTCCCGGCTCGACAGATCTGGCCTGGAGGGATAAGTTTCATGGACGAGTTGCCGAGTATTCAATCGGAAACAACCTGTGTCGATTTCTGGTACCTGAGACTTTCATGAACAAATCCGGAATATCGGTTTCCGCGGCTTTAAAATTCTTTAAAATCGATATCGGGAATCTTCTTGTGATACATGACGAACTGGAACTTCCTTTCGGCCAGTATGCCTGGAAAACAGGTGGTGGCCTGGCAGGACACAACGGACTTAAATCCCTTCGGGACAACCTGGGATCCGCCGGATTTCGCCGCCTGCGCCTGGGTATCGGTCGTCCCGATCATGGATCAGTACAGTCCTGGATACTCGGACGCTTCAATCCGGAGGAAGAAGCTGTTCTACCCCTCATTCTTGATAATGCAGTCAATCAGCTGACTGCAGTTTTAATCGGAGGGGAATCTGTTCACGAACATACCAAACCGGTTAGGGTATACCCTCAATGAAAACTGTAGTTCTTACCGTTCCCTCGAATGTAAATCTGGTGGAATCCAACTGATGCCCGTCAGGCAGTTTGATTCAGCCGTTGAAGCCTCTACCACCGCAGCCCGATTTATCCTGGATAAACTGCAGTCCACTTTGGAAGCAAAGAAAAGGGCATCGGTAGTTCTGGCCGGAGGTTCAGCTCCCTGGCACCTCAACGCAGCTTTACTTGGATTCCGAGGTGAAATAGACGCTGGTCTGATCGACTGGTTTTTCGGAGATGAAAGGGCTGTTGAACCTGAAAGCCCCCACAGCAATTACCGCATGCAGATGGAAACGCTGCTTGGACCACTGAAAATCAGCGAAAACCGTATCCATCGTATCAGGGGGGAACTCGGTGCCGTAAAAGCCGCTGAGGACTATCGGCGGAATCTGACCGATTTCTTTTCAGGTCCGACGGCATTCGACATCGTTATCCTTGGACTCGGACCCGATGGTCATACTGCCAGCCTCTTCCCTGGCGATCCTTCACTTTCAGTTGATGATGTATCGGTTACGATATCGGTAGTTGCGCCTTTGAAACCCCATGTTGAACGGGTCACACTCACCTTACCGGCTATTAATACTGCGGATACCGTTATTTTTTTTACCGGCCGATCAGGAAAAGAAGCGATGATTCACCGCCTACACTCCGATTCTGCCGGGGCTTTGGAAACAGCATATCCTTTCGAGTCGATCCGGCCGGATTCAGGTCCTGCCATGTGGTTTATTTACGGGAGCGAGGCATGAAAACAAATGAGTTTACAGCTCCATTGAACCCGAATGTACGCCTGAGTGTACTGAAAAAGGCTTCATGGGCGGGAATCGTCGGGAATCTTTTACTATCAGCCCTGAAAATTATCAGCGGCCTGATTTCCGGTTCACTCGCGGTAATCGGCGATGGGATCGACAGCCTCAGCGATGTCGTCACATCCATGGTAACACTGTATGCAGCCAAGGCCGGTGCCGCCCCGCCTGATCCCGAGCATCCCTGGGGTCACGGCAGGGTTGAAACCATAGCTACCAAGACCCTGTCCCTCATCATCATCATGGCCGGATTGCAGCTGCTTACCATGACATTGAGGAAACTGACAGGTACGGTATCGTCCGAACTCCCTGGAATCATCGCGTTGATTGCCTGCGGGATTTCCATTCTCGGAAAAACGGCGTTGGCAGCATACAAATACCGGGCGAGTCGTATCACCGAAAGCCGCATGATGCATGCCGATGCTGTTAACATGAGGAACGACATCCTGTTGTCCTTTGCGGTACTGGCCGGAGTGTTCTTCACCCGTATCCTCAATCTTTCCCTCATCGACGTTCTTACCGGTCTCAGTGTCAGTGTCTGGATAATAATCTCTGGCGTTAAAGTATTCCTGCATACCAATACCGAACTTATGGACAGTATCGACGATAAAGACATCTATCGACATGTTTTCGAAGCCGCAAACGCGGTACAAGGCGTATCAAATCCGCATCGTGTAAGGATCCGTGGCCTCAATTCGCTCTATGTCATCGACCTGGATGTCGAGGTTGACGGGGCCCTTTCCGTTTCGGAAGCCCATAACCTGGCCTGCACTCTCGAAAAGGAGATACGCAACCGCATCAGGAAAGTGTATGACATCATGGTTCATGTGGAACCTGCGGGAGTGGCGGATCATGTGGAAGGATACGGATTGGTACCCGGAGACATCGGCGGAATAACCACGGATAAGAAAGATAATTAGGCAAGACTATCGCATTCATGAGGTACTTGATTACCAGTCGGGCATTCCGTTAAGTTGAGTACGGATATTTTCATTTGGAGGTTAAACATGGCTTACTTTATCAGAAAAGAAGACTGCATCAACTGCGGCGCTTGTGAACCGGAATGCCCCGTTGACTGCATCAGTGAACAGGGTGATGTCCGGTTCATCGATCCCGATGCATGCACCAGCTGCGGTGCCTGCGCTGAGGTGTGCCCCACCGATTGTATCGAAGCCGACTGAAAAGTTCGGAAAATAATCGTTCAAACCGCTGGACGTCCGGCGGTTTTTTTGCACTCTCCCAATGAAAGGACAATCCGTCCTATTATGAATTCATGCCGTTTCAGAGGGAACCTTTCAGAGAACGGGCCGCCATGTACCGTGCCGTCAGAGATTACTTCGATCGCTGCGGCTATATGGAGGCGGACACTCCCTTTCTCACCCCGACTCCCATTCCCGAATCACACATCGAGTTGTTTCAGACCGACAGGCATCTTCCTGACGGAACCGTTTCACCCCTGTATCTGGTTCCTTCACCGGAAGTCTGGCTCAAACTCCTTCTGGCCTCAGGTGCGCCATCCCTGTATCAGATCGGAAAATGTTTCAGAAACGGAGAACAAATTGACCACTGGCACCGAATCGAATTCACCATGCTTGAATGGTATGGGCTGAATGAATCGGCGATGAGCAACCTGGGAATTATGCAGGAAATTCTTATTACATGTGTACAGGCGACTAAACCGGATGTGGCGGAGAATGTCGGTGGAACAATCCGAAAATTGACCATGGAAGAGGCATTCCGGGAGTTCGCGGGTTTCTCCCTGGAAGCGGATCTGCAGGAGTCCGGACTTGCCGATATCAGGCGGCATTCACCGGAATACCACAGGGCATTAGACAGGGTAGCCAATATCTTCACGGCACGACTGAATGAACGAAATCTGCCTGCCGGATATAACGGAATCGAAACAGCCGATGATCTGTTTCATCGGCTGTTCCTCTCCCTTGTGGAAGACGCGTTACCTTTGAATCGACCGCTGGCACTCACTCACTGGCCCGCCCTTGTCCAAACCCTGGCCCGCTCGGTTCCCGGAACTCCTTGGGCCGAACGCTGGGAACTCTACATCCGGGGGGTGGAGGTGGCCAACTGTTATGGTGAAGAGACCGAAGAAGGGGCACTGAGAGCTTATTGGGACACCGAGGCGTCGAAAATAGCTTCAGCGACTGATTCTACGTATTCCGATACCGGGTGGCCGGAGCGGATCGCCGAAGGAATGCCCTCCTGCTCCGGTGCGGCGGTGGGGTTGGACCGGCTTCTGGCCCTGATCCGGGGAGACTCGGATCTCAAGGGGCTGGACCTTTTCCCGATCCGTGATATTATGCCCCGGTAATTTTTTATGACAGGAATTGAATATGGGAATGATTAAAGCCGGTGCCATTGCCAAGGGCACCTATCTTCTGGAGAAAAACGAACCATTTGTCGTCAATGAACGCGAATTCGTCAATCCCGGTAAGGGTTCGGCTTTCGTACGACTCAAATTGAAGAACCTTCGCAATGGTGCAGTCCTCAAGGTGACCCATAAAAGCCAGGATAACTGCGAAGAAATCGACGTCGATGAAGTCGAGTCCCAGTTCTTGTACTCCGACGGTACAAGTTATCACTTCATGGACAGTTCCACTTTCGATCAG
This sequence comes from Spirochaeta sp., assembly GCA_030592625.1. GTDB lineage: Bacteria > Spirochaetota > Spirochaetia > DSM-2461 > DSM-2461 > UBA2779. The sequence continues at coordinate 4,162 of JAUVIY010000162.1, forward strand.
TTCGAAGTTCCCATGGCCAGTCATAAGGATGCCCAGTATTATATGCTTGAAGGTGAAACTTTCAAGCTGACCCGGTGGAATGAGGAGACACTGGACATCCGTCTCCCCCCTAAGAAAGACCTTATCGTTACCGAAGCCGAGGAAGCCGTTAAAGGCGATACCGTTACCGGAGCCACCAAGTATGTCGTAACGGAAACCAACCTGAAAGTGAAAGTGCCGATTTTCATCAAGCAGGGTGAAAAGATCCGAGTCAGTGTGGAAACCGGAGAGTATCAGGAGCGGATCAACGATTGATCTGGTCAACCGGCAGACCTCCTGTCGGTTTTCCGGGAAAGATATCCGGCTGGACCTCTCCCTTGGACTCTTCAGCAGTGCCGGCGTCGATACCGGTTCCATTCTGCTTCTGAAAACCATCGCCAAAAAAATCAATCTCGATACTCTATCTACCGCCCTGGATGTGGGCTGCGGTGTCGGAACCCTGGGCCTGGCACTGGCAAAAAGATGCCCTGAAGCTCAGGTAACTTTAGTGGACCGGGACGAACTCGCTGTGAGTTTTACCCGGCACAATGCCGCGATTAACAAGTTGAAAAACGCAAATGCCGCCTCCCGGCTCATGCTGGAAGGACCACACGACTGTTTGTACAATCTCATTCTGACAAACTTCCCTGCAAAAGCCGGAGACCCGGTTCTTTCCGACTATCTGAGCCGTTCACTGCCCCTTCTTGCAAGCGGTGGTACTGCCGCAATCGTCATCGTATACACCCTCGCCGAACGATGCCGCAAACTTATAATCGAATCCGGTGCGGAAATCATCCACGAGGATGCATCGAAACAGCATACCGTTTTCCATTACCGCCCTTCCAATACTGCCGTCTCTGAAAACGACCGGAGCTTTCTGACACCTTATATCCGGCATTCGGATGAATTCAAAATCAAACGCACCCGCTATAAGCTGGACACGGTCTGGAATATCGGCGACTTCGATACCCTCTCCTGGCGCCTTAAACTTATGGGTGAATTAATCAACCGGGAACCGCGGTACGGCATAATGGTGTTCTGGGCACCCGGCCAGGGACATCTCCCTCTGGCGGTCTGCCGGCAGAAAGGAGCCCGTCCGCAGCGTGTGATACTCACCGGCCGGGACAGACTGGAACTCCTGATAAGTGCTCATAACCTCAATGCCGCTGGAATCGACATACCCGTCGAACTCAAACCGCTGGCCGATCCCGGTTACTTCGGCGGCTTCGGTGAAAATGAATCGGCGAATCTGCTGCTTACTGATATCAACCCCGTACCCCGATCAGACTGGACCGGTTCGCTGAGAGACGCCGCTTCAGCCGTTCTGAAGAGTGAAGGAATCTGGGCGATTCTGGGCCGAAGTGCCGATGTGGCAGCCCTGACCAAAGTCACGAAAGGCTGGACGCCCCTGTCCGATAAGAGAAACCGGGGATGGCGGGCCGTTATTTATCGGAAGAACTGAAATTCCTGGGATTATTGCGCTAAGAGTCTGTCGGACTTAACCATTCCGGACCGATTTTCGCCCTTTTTCCCCGCTGCGGCGTTGGCAGAATGCTCATTTAGCCCAGCTAAACTCTGCTTTTGCCGCCTTGCATCGGAAAAAAATCATCGAAAATCTTCTCGACAACCAAGGAGAGAGAGGGCAATGTCAAAGCTTGCTTTGATATTGCCGAACCGACGCAGGGTGCCGCAAAGCGAAAGCCCCAAGTCCGACAGACTCCTAATCCTGAGAATCCGCCGTTTCTTCTCCGATATCTGATGGATCCGGAGCATTTTCTATAGGAACCGAAGACTGTTTAATCTCAGGGCGCGAGAGGTCACTTGATTCTGTCCCTTTCATATGCACTACCCTCTGGGGAAACGGGATTTCGACATGATAGAGGGCAAAGGTTCTCCAGATTTCCAGATTGGTCCAACTCATGGCTACGGCACGATTTTCCACATCCCGGATCCAGGTACGCAAATGTATGGTGATGCCCGACGAGGCGAATTCTCTTACCCGTACCAGGATTTCCGAATCCTTTTGCAGCCATGGATTTCGGGCTGCGATATCCGTGAGCAGTGTAATAACTTCATCC
>JAUVIY010000353.1 GCA_030592625.1 Spirochaeta sp.
ATAAGATCGCCGGCAGGAAAATAATGGAACTCTTCGGCGGAAACCTCACCTTCTACGGCATCGGCGGCGCTCCATTGCCAACCGATGTGGAGAAGTTTCTCATCGAAGCCGAATTCCCCTATTCGGTAGGCTACGGTCTCACCGAGACTGCACCCCTGCTGGCCGGCGGCGACCCGGCGGATATGGAATACCGGTCAAACGGAAAAATACTCCCGGGAGTCTCATTGCGCATCGCCGACCCCAACGAAACGGGCATCGGCGAGATTCAGGCCAAAGGGCCCAGCATCATGGTCGGCTACTGGAAGGATGAAGTACGCACCGCCGAAGTGTTCACCGAAGACGGATGGTTCCGTACCGGCGACCTCGGGACCCTGGACGGTGAAGTTCTCTACATCAAGGGACGGCTGAAGGATGTACTCCTGGGATCCAACGGCGAGAACATCTACCCCGATGAAGTCGAATCGGTCATCAATGGCCAGAACTTCGTCTCCGAATCCCTGACATTCATCAAAGACGGCCAGCTGGTAGCCCGTATCATGCTGGACGCCGAAAAGACCGCCGAGGAAATCAAACGCCTGGGACTCGTAGGCGCCGAGAAAATCTTCTCCTGGAAGGCCGAACTCATAAATCACATCCGCCGGGAAACCAACAGGCACCTGGGCCGTAATTCGAAAATCCAGTCCTTCATCGAGCAGATCAAACCCTTTGAAAAGACCCCCTCGCTGAAGATTAAAAGATTTCTCTACACCCTTTAGATTGCGGCCGCCACTTCGGCGGCCGTTTTTTGATGACCTCTGGCGCGATAATACAAAATTCTTATTTGTGACATCATGACACCATTTAAATAGCATCATGGTGTCAAATGTATTATCATAGAGACAAGAGAACAACAATCAGGTTAAGCGACCGGCTTCTTCAGGAAGTAAAAGAAAAAGCCCTCTCCGAAAGGAAAAGCCTGAACTCATTCATCATTGAGTCTATTCAGGAAAAGCTCCAAACTCATCGGCGAACAAAGGGCCAAAAAGTTAAATACAGGCTGACAACATTCAATGGTGACGGCACCCTTCCCGGTGTCGATCTCGATGACAGCGCATCTCTACTTGATTTGATGGAGAGTGGGTCACCCTGAATGGACCTTTTTGACGTCAATATCTATGTATATGCTCACAGAGAAGACAGCCCTAATCATGAAGCATGTCTGGAACGTCTGGAATCCTCAATGAATTCGGGCGAACTCTTCGGCTATGCCCCTTTGGCTCTCAGTGGTTTTCTGCGAATCACAACCCATCCGAAAATCTTCAAAACTCCAACCGATTTCGAAATCTCCATGGGTTTCATTCAGATGATAACCGAACATCCTGCCGGGATTGCCGTAATACCGGGTCAGTCACACTGGTCCATATTCACTCATCTCTGTCACAGGTATAAACCAAAAGGTAATCTGATTCCTGATATGTATTTTGCGGCATTGGCCATTGAGTCTGACTGCACCTGGGTGACTTCAGACAGGGATTTCACACGTTTTTCGGAAGTAAAACTGGAATTGATCTGATTCCCGGCACTCCATTTCTCTTGCCTGATTTTTCCACTGCCGATATCCTGAGTTATGAAGACTGATTTCACCCGACTCCTTGCGCCCCGTACCGAATCCATGGCCTCCAGTGCCATCCGGGAAATTCTGAAAGTCGCCAAGCGGCCGGGCATGACGTCCCTGGCCGGCGGCATCCCCGCCCCCGAAACCTTCCCGATGGATATTCTGGAACATCTTTTTTCCGAAGTTCTGGATCGCTGGGGACCCTCGGCATTTCAATACGACCTCACCGAAGGCTTCGTCCCCCTCCGGGAAGCCGCCGTTTCCTACCTGCGCCGATATTCGGTTGAGGCCTCAACTGAGGAAATCATGGTCAGCTCCGGATCCCAGGGGCTTCTGGATGCCATTGGAAAAATTCTCATCGGACCCGGTGATGCCGTCGCCGTGGAATCACCCACATATCTTGGAGCTCTCCAGGCCTTTAACCCATACGGTCCCCGTTATGTCGAAATCGAAACCGATGAGAAGGGCGCCATACCGGAGTCCCTGGAAGAGGTCCTCAAAAAGGACAAGCCGAAATTCGTCTATCTTGTTCCCACCTTCCAGAACCCCACCGGCAGAACTCTCACCCTGGAACGCAGAAAGGCGATTGCGGAAATCATTGTCAGGCACGGTGCGCTGCTGGTGGAGGACGACCCTTACGCCGCCCTGCGTTACCGGGGCGATACGGTTCCGTCCATCAAGAGTATGGCCCCGGATCATGTCCTGTACGGAACCACCTTCTCCAAGGTTTTCGCACCCGGACTCCGGGTGGGTCTCGCCGTTCCTCCCCCGGGAGAACTGGGTACGTGGCTGGTAAAGGCCAAACAGGGAACCGACCTCCATACCTCCACACTCAGCCAGGCCATGGCCGCCGTTTACCTGGAAGGCGGGTACCTGGAAGAGAGGCTCCCCCTCATCTGCGCACATTACGCCCCACGCCTGGAAAGCATGCTTGAAGCCATGAAAGAATTTTTTCCTTCAGATTGGAGCTGGAGCCGACCCGAGGGAGGGATGTTCCTCTGGGCCGAGTGTCCGGAAGGGACGAACATCATCAACATGTACGAAAAAGCCCTGTCCCGGAACGTTGCATTCGTCCCGGGACGGTATTTCTACGCCGATCCCGCAGGCGGCAGCCGAACCATGAGACTCAATTTCACCAATGCCGATCCCGATGTCCTGCGACAGGCCATTAGAACATTGGGAGAGCTTATCTGAAACGGTTCGTGACCGGGACTGCGAAACCTCTCATCGCCGTCATTGCGGTGTTATTAATCGTATTTGCAGTAATCACCATGCCGGGTTGCCGCACCACCGAAGAACCCGCCCCCCAACCGGCACCCCAGGCAGCCCCTGAGCCCGAACCCGTCAGGGAACCGGATCCCCTGGATATCGAATGGGGCGGTACGGCCTGGGTACTTCCCGATCCGCCGGACAAGTCACCGAAAGAATTTCCCGGGTACCGCGGTTTCTACCTGGGAAGAGACGGTCGGCTTCTGTTGATAAACCAGGACAATGCCGCCGGCAACAACTGGTTGGTTGAAGGAAACCGAATCTCTCTGTCCCTGCTG
>JAUVIY010000225.1 GCA_030592625.1 Spirochaeta sp.
AGAAGAAGTTGTCCAACAGATACATCATTCCGACTGGAATGGCGACAATGAAGGCATTGGGATGAATGAAAACCGCAGAGGCCAGCGGCAGTGCCACAATCCACGGCCTGCGGCCTCGGCTTTTCAAACTCCAGGACCAGAGAAACAAAGCCGTCAGTATCATCTCCTGCCGTCCGAGATGGGAGACGTACCAGAATTGCGGATCCAACGCCATCAGAATCCCGGGTATGAACCGGGCATATTTCCCCATTCCGGCCCTCTCGGCTATCCGCGTCATGAGAAACAGGACAAAACCTCCGGCGATCAGAGAAGGCAGCCTCGCCGAAAATACCGACCATGATACGGCAAGAAACGGAATCTGAATGAGGTGATACAGGGTTTTCAGTGCATGGGGATAGCGTGGCGTGATGCGGAACACCTCTTCAACAGCCGTCGACGTTCCCTCAGATACCATGGCCCGGCTCAGAACGGCCAGCCAGGCCTCATCAGAGTGCACGAAGGGATGGAGACTTAAGGTGCCGATATGGACCAGGACATAGATACATATTAAAACAGGAAATACCCATTTCCCGGAGGCAGTTTCGAATCGTCTGGTGAAGTTCGTTATGTGCACAGTCTTATAATAGAACAAGCCCCCCCTCATGAGATAACCCTGAGGAGGGGCTCGATTTTCAATATTTCGGAAAGAACTACATTACCAGGTCGAAACCTTCATTGACATAACCCATGCTGCCGGTTTTCGCGGTACCCATACCACTGTTGATGCTGGCACTATCGTAACCGAGCATATTCAGGATGGCTGCAGTCTGGCCGGCGGTCTGACCACTGTAACAGTTGACAATCAGCTTCTTATCGGCGGGCAGATCGGAGAACGAAGATTGCATTCCATTTCCGTAGGGGGCATTGATGGCACCTTTGATGTGGCCCTTGGCGTAATCTTCAGGTTTGCGAAGGTCAACAAACTGAACGGAATCGTCGCCGGCTTCAATGATGGCAGCGGCGTCTGCGGCGGCAATGATATTGTTCTTGAAAGGTGCGGCGCCGAGATCGCCATAGTAAGCATCAACGGCAGCCTGAATTGCGGGATCGATTTCATAGGCAACCTGAGCAAATGCGACACCCTCGGTATCGACAGCAGCCTCGAATCCTTCGACGGTGCTGATGCCCCGGGAGAATCCATAGCGGACGCTCGTTGCCGGAATGCCCGCCATGCGCATGATGGCGATAGCCTGCCCGGCAGTCTGACCACTATAACAGTACACATAAACATTTCCAGTTTGGGGAATCATGTTCATCCTGGCGGCAATCGCGGGGCCCCAGGGGGCATTCATTGCACCGGTGATATGGCCGGCGGCGTAATCATCAGCTTTACGGATGTCGACGACGAACATATCCTCGCCGGTTTTTACCTTCTCGAGGAAGACATCTTCCTTGATGATATTGCTGCCTTCGATTTCTGCGAAATAGGCGTTGGCAGCCTCTTCGACGAGGTCAACCATTGAAGCGGCAGGAGTTTCTTCGGCTTTGGGGGCCTCAACAGTAGACTCATTCTTGCTGCAACTTATAAAAAGCAGGCTGCTTGCAATTACCAGAATAAAAAACAGTGATAATGCTTTCTTCATATTTCTCTCCTTGATTTGGATACTAAGATTGATCGGCAGCGTCCAGATTCAGAGCCGCGCCTTCGGGGATATACACCGGGTTCATTGGATTCGCCGTCCATTCAACCCAGGCGCCGTCATACAGCTTCAGATTCCTATATCCGGCGTTGTACAGAACCAGGTATGTCTGTGCGCCTCGGATCGAGGTTTTGCAGTACATGGCAACTTCGTTGTCGTAATCGATTTTATTCTCGAGATACCGAATACGGATCTGATTGACCGGCCTGAAAGTCGCGTCGTTGAAATTATTAGCGCTGAAATCCAGACAGACGGAACCCGGAATGGTTCCTTCGTTGGATTCTTCGAGGCTGCGGGTATCGATCAGGATATAATCCGCCGGCGGATTTTCCACATTGTCACGGATTTCCTTCGATGAAATAATCATATCCCGGTTGAGTGGACCGGCGCTGTACGAGGCCTGAGATGACGCAGGAACCGTCGTCACGACTTCGGCACCGGCTGCGGCCAGAGCTGTCAGACCACCGGAAATGACTTTAACGTTGTCATGACCGTACACCTTCAGAGTAAACCAGAGGCGGGCGGCATCCATGTTCTTGTTATCATCATAAGCCAGTACCAGGGTATTGTTTGCGATACCGGCGGCTCCCATCACATCATTTATCCGGGCGGCAGGAGCCAGCACATTGGGAACGGGTTCGTTGATGACAATAGCAGTCCGGGGGATACTGACGGCTCCTTCGGCATGACGTTTTTTGTAGGTAACGCCATTATTCGCATCTACGAGAACTGCACCGCCTCGGGCGAACAATTCAAGAGCAGCTGCGGCATCGACGATTTCAGTTCCCTTCTCCCCTGCAGGAGCGGGACCGCAACCGATCATGGCCAACAGAACCAGAGCGGCAAATATAGCCGTTATGGCTTTCCTCATAACTCCCTCCTAGGCCTTAGCCAGAAGCTTGTTCAGACGCTGTTCGACATGGGGCCGATCACAATCGGTTTCGGTAGCAGCAAGTTTCCCGTTCAGAGTGTAGAAGATGGTCATCGGTTCTATATCACAGGCCAGACGATCGCAAAGCCTCTTGCCTTTATAGAGGTCTATAACACTCATTTTCACCTTGCCTCCATATGACTGTTCAATTTCCGTCATCATGGGCAGAAGTTCTCGACTCGGATCGTCAATGGCGGAATACACATAAATGAAGCCTGGTTTCTCAGACTGCATAATCTGGTTCTCAAAGACTTCGCAATCCGCAATATATTTTTCCGCTCCAACACCGGCGATCGCACCATCGCCAACGGCTGTCGCTACCTGCTTAAGCTCTTTATCCCTGACATCTCCGGCGGCGAAGATACCGGGAACTCCAGTCTCCATCAACTCGTTGGTGGGGATATATCCCTGTCTGTTCAGAGTCACTTTTTCCTTGAATATCTCGGTATTGGGAATATAGCCGATAAACTCAAAGCAAGTATCAATTTTGTAATTCGTCATTTCACCGGTTTTAAGGTTCTTCAGCTCAACGGTGTCCAGATGCCCATCTCCCTTGAAGGAATTCACCATGGTGTTCCAGACAAAGGACATCTTCGGATTGTTCAGGCCCTGTTCTTTCGCTATTTCGTTACAATCCATCTTGCCCTCGTCATGAATAACGCTGACAATCACTTCCCTGGCGAACTTGGTGAGGAACATTCCTTCTTCGATGGCGGCATCACCGGATCCGATAATCATGACGGTTTTGCCTTCGTTGGCCGCTGCATCACAGGTGGCACAGAAGCTGATACCTTTGTCAAAAAGATAGTTCTTCTCATCAATGGCACCGGTGGTCCTGGGACGACCTCCGGAAGCAATGATGACGGTCCGGGATTCGAAGATATTCCTGAAGGTATGTACCTCTTTCCATTCACCTTCGAAATTGACTTCCTTCACATCAGTGCCCTTAAACCTGACACCGAATTTCTTGGCCTGGGCCTGGAATTTTTCCATCAGTCCGAGACCGGTTGTTCCCTCGGGGAATCCGGGGAAATTCTCTATCTCATTGGTATAAGTGGCTAATCCGCCTACAAGTCCTTTTTCGATGAGAAGGGTGTTAAGTCTTGCCCGTCCACAATATATCGCCGCTGTGAGACCGGCGGCACCGCCGCCAATGATGACGACATCATAACGTTCTCTTTTCTTTTCACGCATATTTGTCAAATCCCTTTACATAAAGTACTTAACGAGCATCTTACTGCCCACGATGGCGCCGAGGAACAAGAATACGGCATAAACCCATCCCGAAAGGGACAGGGAAGCAATACCGCTGAACAGTGCCCCGATGTTACAACCGAACCCGATACGGGCCCCATAGCCCATGAGCAGACCGCCGAGGATAGCCGCAACAACCTGCTTCCATGTTTTGATTTTCTTGAATTTAAATCCGCTGGCTATGAGGGTAGCGAATAATGCACCGGCGATAATACCGAGATTGCGAAGAGTGCCGGGGTCTTGCAGAGGGCCTGCGGCAAGCTTTGCCTGGGCAGCATCGGAAGCAAAATAATACCACTTATCCACCGAACCGCCGATGAGTTCAAAAAGCCATGCACCCCAATCGGCCAGAGTACCGGAAACACCCCAGGGAGAACCGGTAGCCGCGAGGGATACAATCTGGAAAACAGACAGAAGAATCGCACCGGTGATATAAGGCCAGGCATCTTTGAGCCAAGCCTTGTAATAGGGGTCGGATTTAATTTTGTCGAAAAAAGTCTTCATATATTAGTCCTGATGTTAAATTTGTAACGATCCCGACAATTGCCGGCGGGATATCGCCTGAGTTATTTAACCTTCTCGATAATCACTTCCCATTCACCGTCGTCAATTTCTTCAATTTCGACGTTATGACCCTGTTCACGAGCCCATTCGGGAACGTTCTTCATAGCACAGCTATGATCGATTTGTACGATCAGCACATCACCGATATCCATACCTTCCAAAGCCTTCTCGCTTTTTACGATGGGAATGGGACAGGCATCCCCCATACAATCTAATTCAACTTCTTTACTCATAATTTATCTCCTATTGGATATTTTTTTCTTTAGTGAGGTAATTTCAAAAATCGAGCATTTTTGAAATTACCCAGACCTTTAGAATACTTAATTTATTATATAATAATAAATTAAGTATTCGACCCCATGACGAGGTTCTTGCAAAATGGTAATTTTGAAAG
>JAUVIY010000260.1 GCA_030592625.1 Spirochaeta sp.
AACTCCTGCTGGAAGGCAGAGGACCGGCCCTCCTTGATACCATTACCTACCGGCTTTCCGGCCATAGTCCGTCGGATGCTTCAAGTTACCGGACCAGGGAAGAAGTGGAACTCTGGCAGGCCAACGACGGCCTCATCGGTTATGAGTCCTATCTCAAGGAGAACGGTCTCCTGAATGATGCGTCCATCGCCGAAACCCGAGGCCTTGTGGATGACAAGCTGATGAAAACTCTGGAGAAATCCATTTCACTGGATATTTCCCCCCGGGTTGAGGGCCGCTTCATCGAAACGGTGATGTTTTCCAATACCAAAGCTGAGAAGCTGGATGATCGGGAGCCTGAACTCCTGTTGTCTGTTGATGAAAATCCCCGGGTGAAGAGTCTGAAACGGAAGATTCGGACGGCGAAAGATGAGAATGGTAAACCTGTGAGTGCCGCCAGGATGTTCGCCTTCCGGGACGGTCTCTTCGAAGCGATGATTCACCGCTTTTCCATCGATCCCACGATGGCGGCATGGGGTGAAGATGTTCGGGATTGGGGCGGGGCCTTCGCCGTCTACCGGGGACTTACCGAGGGAATCCCATACCACAGGCTCTTCAACTCTTCCATTTCCGAGGGGGCAATCGTTGGTGCCGGTGTGGGTTACGCCCTTTCCGGCGGCCGGGCCGTGGTGGAACTGATGTACTGCGATTTTCTGGGACGGGCGGGAGACGAGGTATTCAACCAGATGTCCAAGTGGCAGAGCATGAGCGCCGGTGTCCTGAAAATGCCCCTGATTCTCCGTGTTTCAATAGGTGCCAAATACGGTGCTCAGCATTCCCAGGACTGGACGGCCCTGGTGGCCCATATTCCGGGACTGAAGGTGTTCTTCCCCGCCACTCCCACCGATGCCAAGGGTATGCTGAATCTGGCCCTGTCCGGTACCGACCCGGTTGTATTCCTGGAAAGTCAGAAACTCTACGGTATCGGTGAGGAATTCGAAGCCGGCGGCGTTCCCGAGGGATATTATGAAACACCCGAGGGCGTTCCCGTTGTCCGACGACAGGGTAAAGACCTCACCATTATCACTCTGGGAGCCACCCTCTACACCGCCATGAAGGCCGCCGATATACTTCAGGAGAAGTACGGCATCGAGTCGGAAATTATCGATCTCCGTTTCGTGAATCCTCTTGACTACGATGTGCCGGCCGAATCGGTGAAGAAGACCGGCCGGGTTATCCTGGCCTCTGACGCGGTGGAACGGGGCAACGTGCTTCACAACGTGGCCAATAACCTCTCCCAGCTCTGTTTTGATTTCCTGGACGCGCCTCCGGTGGTACTTGGCGCCCGAAACTGGATTTCCCCCGCCGCCGAGATGGAAGAGGAATTCTTCCCCCAGCCTGAATGGCTCATCGATCTGGTTCATGAACGAATTCTGCCCCTGGCCGGTCATAGACCCACGACGGTTCAGACCACCGGCGAACTGGTTCGGCAGAATCGGGGGGGCGTGTGAGAAGCGCCGAGGGTGACAGCGCGGCCGACAGGCTGGCATCACTGGAAGTGAAGCTGACCGCCGATCGCGGTGCCGGTTTCAGTTCCGATACCACCGGTGAGGTCAACAACCACATACATACCACTTACTCCTTCAGCCCATATTCTCCCGCCGAGGCGGCATACGGGGCCTGGAAGTCGGGCCTGGATGCGGCAGGTATTATCGACCATGAGTCGGTTAGCGGCTGCGAAGAAATGCTTGATGCCGGTAAAATGATCGGTCTGGCGATTACATCAGGCTGTGAACTCAGAGCGGACGCCGTCGGCACAGCCTTTGAGGGACGACGGATCAACAACCCTGATTCCAAGGGGCTGTTATACATGGTGATTCATGGAATACCCCATCAGAACCGTCACCACGTGGACGCCTTTCTGAAACTGATCCGGGAATCCCGGAACAGGAGGATGAAAGAACAGGTTTCCACCTTGAATGGAATCCTGGACGGCGCGGGGTTGCAAAAGCTGGATTTCGAGGCCGATGTACGGTCGATTTCCATGAGCCTTGAGGGCGGAAGCATCACCGAACGTCATATCCTCTTTGCCCTGGCGAAGAAAATGGCGGAACGCTACGGCAGGGGAGCAGAACTGCTCAGTACCCTGAAATCCTCCCTGAACCTCACCGTCCCTGCCACTATCACCGAACGCCTTACGGACACGGAAAATCCCCATTTCCTCTATGATCTGTTGGGTCTCTTCAAAGGCTCTCTGGTCCCACACTTCTTTATACAGCCGGAAAAAGACGAATGTCCGCCGGTCCGGGAAGTGACGTTTCTGGCCGACAGGGTGGGAGCCATTCCCTGCTATCCCTATCTGGGAGACGTTGGAGAATCCCCTACCGGAGACAAGAAGGCCGAGGCCTTCGAGGACTCCTGGCTGGATGAACTATTCGACGAATTGCCGAAACTTGGTTTCCGGGCCGTGACTTACATGCCTCCCCGGAATACGAAAGCACAGCTGGCCCGGGTGAAGGACAAATGCGCCGAAAAGGACCTGATGGAAATCAGCGGGGTGGACATCAATTCCTCCCGGCAGAGCTTTCGCTGTCCCGAGGTGACTCTCCCTGAGTTCGCTCATCTGAACGACCGCACCTGGGCACTTATTGCCCATGAACATCTGGCTTCTCAAGGCGGACCGGGACTCTTCGATCCTGAGTCTCCGATGGCCGATGCACCGCTGGATATCCGCCTGGACGTCTACGCCCGTATGGGCCGCCGTATGGATGCTGCGAACCCCGAAACCATCATCGACGCAGCCCGCAAGGAGGGCTTATGGATAAAATAACGATGACTCCGATTATCAGGGGTGCGTATATGGAGGCACTGGGCGGACCTGTGGTTCTCCTCTCCGACGTTGAAGAGCGCTCAGAGCTGCCTGAACTGAAAATTGACCTCAAGGGTGCGGATAACCCTGAGACTTATACCGCAGCAGTTCGTGCCGTCGAGGCAGAAACCGCCCGGATTATCAGGGAGACTTTTGCTGCTCTGAAAGCCGATGACGGTTCCCTGCCTGCGGCTCTTCGGGTTCCGGGGATCGGCAGTTTTTTTGCCGGTACAGACTGGGCCGAGGCCGACAGTGTCCGGCAGGGCGGGACAAGGCGCCTGTCTCCTCTTCCATCGGCCGGCAGAGGTGATGTGGCTAAAGGCCGCATTGCCCTGGTAACCGGCGGCGCCCAGGGATTCGGTGCGGAAATCGCCCGGGGCCTTGTCGGCGCCGGCGCATTCGTCATCGTTGCCGATATCAACGCCGATGGAGCCAGGGTATTCGCTGATATGCTCAATGCCGGCGGCGTCAAACGTGCCTCCGCAGTGGCGGTGGATGTCTCCAACGAAGAATCGGTGAAAGCCATGGCCGATGCCATTGTCGCCGAAGTCGGCGGCCTGGATCTCTTGGTGAGCAACGCCGGTGTCCTGCGGGCCGGTTCGGTTCTGGAACTGACCGCGAAGGATTTCGAGCTGGTCACCAGGATCAATTATTCGGCATTTTTCCTGGTGGTGAAACAGATCTCTCCGGTGATGATACGGCAGCGGGCCGCAGCACCGTCATGGACTTCAGATATTGTGCAGATCAATTCCAAGAGCGGCTTGGAGGGTTCCAATAAAAACGCAGCCTATGCCGGGGGCAAATTCGGTGGAATCGGCCTGGTACAGAGCTTCGCCATGGAACTGATTGAGTATGGAATTAAAGTGAACGCCATATGCCCCGGAAACTTCTTCGACGGACCTCTCTGGTCGGATCCCGACCGGGGGCTCTTCGTTCAGTATCTGAATACCGGCAAGGTTCCGGGAGCGGAGAGTGTGGCGGACGTGAAAAGATATTATGAAAACAAGGTACCCATGGGCCGGGGCTGCGAAGGACCGGATGTGCTCAAGGCTATCCTGTATTGCGTGGATCAGGCTTATGAAACAGGTCAGGCTGTCCCCGTAACCGGCGGGCAGGTGATGTTGAAGTAGCAAGGAGTAAACGAATATGAATACGACAGCAGTTCGTATGTACGGTAAAAAAGACCTGAGGCTTGAGAATTTCGAGCTTCCTGAAATCGGGAAAGATGAAATTCTCGCTCATATTATATCCGACAGTATCTGCATGAGTACCCACAAGGCGGCCATGCTGGGATCGGATCACAAACGGATTCCTGACAACATCGAGACGAAGCCGGTGATAATCGGTCATGAATTCTGCGGTGAGATTGTATCCGTCGGTTCGAAATGGGCGAACAAATACAAGGCCGGGGATAAATTCGCAATACAGCCGGCACTGAATTACAAGGATAGTCTGGACGCACCGGGTTACAGCTATCGCTGGATCGGCGGTTCAGCCACCTATGTCGTGATACCCAGCGAAGTCAGGGATCTGGACTGCCTGCTGCCTTACG
>JAUVIY010000169.1 GCA_030592625.1 Spirochaeta sp.
ATACTCGTATTGAACGACGATATAAGGAAATCCATTAAACCGTTGCTTTCGGCATTCAACGACTGATGCATATCTGAAAGCAGTGCCTGTTCATCCCTGATCGCATTGATTTCAGCGGACTGGATATTCACATACACAAGAGAAACAATCAGAAAAATATTCGTAATTACAACCAGACCGATTAAGCGTAGACGTATAGTCATCAAGCCGCCTCCGATATCCAATCCTAATGAATCATGAGTTTGTGTCAATCGGACATTGCCGTTAACACCATTATCCCGATACACTATCGGGTCCATGAGTACAGATGGCCGGCCGCTCATAGTCCAGGGAGACGGATCCCTGCTTCTCGACGTTCACGATGATTCTTTCGAGGAATCCCGGGGGGAAATCAGCGCCTACGCAGAATTGGAGAAATCCCCGGAGCACATCCATACATACAGAATCTCCTCCCTCTCCCTCTGGAATGCCGCAGGAGCGGGATGGAAAAGTGATCAGGTTGAATCTTCACTGAAAAGCTGGAGCCGGTATCCGGTTCCTGAAAACATTATTACGCAAATCCGTGACATCCTCTCTCGCTGGGGAAAACTCCGTCTCGTGAAGATGGAACTTCCGAATAGCACCGTTCCGGGCGACACTCCCACAGATTCCGACCTCTGGCTCCGTCTCGAAGTTGACGATCCTGCGGTCCGGGAAGAACTTAAGGCACGGAAAGCCATGGCCAAGTGGCTGATTCCGGACATCGACGGTTTTCTTGTACGGCTCGTGGATCGGGGTACCGTCAAAGCCGAACTTATCCATATCGGATTTCCTATTGTCGACCTGGCACCCCTTAAGGATGGAGACCCTCTGGAGTTTTCCCTGAGAGAAATTTCCCTGGACGGGAAACCTTTTTTAATCAGGGACTATCAAGCCAACGCCGTACGTTCCTTTATCGGCAATGGAGAACCCGGTACAGGATTCGGAACCGTCGTGATGCCCTGCGGATCCGGTAAAACCGTCGTCGGCATCAGCGTCATGGCCCAGATGGCCACTCACACGCTGATACTGACAACAAATGTTGCCGCTGTGCATCAATGGCGAAACGAACTCCTGGACAAAACGTCCCTTGAACCTGAGCAGATCGCCGAGTACACCGGAGACCGCAAGGAGGTTGCTCCAGTCACCGTCGCCACTTATCAGATACTCACATGGCGAAAGAACAAGATCAGCCCTTTTCCTCATTTCGACTTATTCCGCAAACACTCCTGGGGTCTGATTATCTACGATGAAGTACATTTGCTTCCTGCGCCGGTTTTCAGAGTGACTGCAGAATTACAGGCCGTGCGACGACTTGGACTCACAGCCACACTCATACGTGAAGATGGAGCTGAACGGGATGTATTTTCTCTGGTAGGGCCGAAACGCTTCGATATTCCATGGAAAGAACTGGAAGCTTCGGGTTGGATCGCCGAAGCCCGCTGCCGTGAAATCCGCATCAACCTGCCGAATGAATCCCGTATTCCTTACGCCATTGCCGAGAAGCGCAGAAAAATCAGACTGGCCGCGGAAAACCCCCGGAAAATCGATATCGCTCTCCAGTTGGTGAAAAACAGACATGAAGACCAGATCCTGGTGATCGGTCAATATATCTCCCAGCTCGAGGAAATCGCCGGTCGTCTGAAAGTTCCGATTATCACCGGTAAAACGCCCAATGCCGAACGTGACCGGATCTATAAGGATTTCCGCAAGGGTAACGAGCGGGTCATTGTCGTTTCGAAGGTAGCCAATTTCGCAATCGACCTTCCGGATGCCTCAGTCGCCATTCAGCTCTCAGGTTCCTTCGGATCTCGGCAGGAGGAAGCTCAGCGGCTGGGCCGCATTTTAAGACCCAAGGACAGGAACTCCTGGTTTTACTCTCTGGTATCCCGGGGAACTGTCGAAGAGGATTTCGCGGTCAACCGTCAGCGATTCCTGACCGAGCAGGGGTATCGGTACTCTATCGATATCTGGGAGGACTCATGAGCGAAGTAACCTGGTCGGATGTTTTCGCGGCCCTCCCGGATACGGGATTTTTCGAAGTGGTCCGCCATTATCTGGGCCCGGTGAGCACGCCATTCCATAAGCCCGATCTTGTCGAACGGATGAAGGAATTCTTCGCCCGGGATGAAGTAACCCGGCGGGTCCTCGACTATATCGACCCCGATGATGCCTTATTTCTCACATTCATCGGTTTTCACAAACAGCCGACAGAAGAGAACCTTATCAGGATGATTCCCGGAATACGCTATGTGGCCTTGAGAGAAAAGCTTCTCAATCTCGAGGAACGTCTGCTGATCTGGAGCCGAACTGATGGAAAAACCAGACATTATGTCCTTACACCACTAGGGGAAATCGTCAAAAAATCCGGCCTTCTCGGTCCCGGTGTAGTGGTCGGTGACGGTGAGATTGTTGATGAGAACTACAGCCGATCATGGTTTGACGACAATTTTCTGATCGCGGTACTGGCCTTTCTCAATGAAGGGGTTCCGCTTCTCCGCAAAGAGGGAGGCTGGCGTAAGAAAACCCTGGAGATTCTCGCCGATCGTTTCCCGATACTATTTAGGGACGGTCGAGGTGAGGAACGGCTCATCCTCGCCGGAAGGGCTCTTCTCGCGGCAGGTTTGGCTATCCGGAAAGATGATCTGCTGGTGCCCCGGCTGAATGTATGGAGAGAGATGGAATCCCGCAGCATCGATGAGCGCAGCGCCATCATGAAAGCCAGGGCCACCGCCGGCCGCAGTCTCCCGGCGGAAATTGCCATAAAAGCGATCCGGCTCGTTACCGAATGTCTGCCTGCAGGCCGGGCATACACCCAGGATAAACTGGCTAGTCTTTTTCAATTGGGCACTGGAGGAGCTTCCCCTCTTTCTCCTCAGGGAGCCCGGCGAATCATCGCCCATCTGGAACTGATGGGAGAACTCTTCGCTGATAATAAAGGCCTTCTGAGCCGATCGAACAGGAACACTACCGGGTCTCCTGAGTTCGAAGGTCCGTCTTTAAGCATGACAGCTGTGGGAGACATTGCTCTCAGGCCCGGCATGCCCCTGTTCTGCGACCTGGCACTGGCGGCCGAGCCTGTTAAGGTGGATGTCGTCACAACATTCCGCATGGATAAAAACCGTTTTATTTCAGGTCTGGATGCGGGTGTCGATCCTGAAGTGTTCTTTTCCGGTCTGGAATCCTATTCCGGTCACTCCGTCCCATCCAATGTACGCACACTGGCATTGGAATGGGAAACCGACTATCGAACGATAACCATGAAGCTCGGTGTCGTCTTCCAGGCAGAAGGCATCAGAAGACAGATAATCGAAGAGACCGGTATCCTGGATTCATATGCTTACTCACGGCCCGCTGAAGGTATCTGGCTTCTCGATCCCGCTGAGGAGAATCAATGGCGGGAAGCTTTGAGCAGTATCGGTGTCGACAGACTGCCGCCCCTTCTCTCTCCATCCGGTACCCCCGCTGTTCCCGCAACCGATGATCAGGATTCCACACCACCATATCTGCCATGGAGCAGGGAATTCCAGGATCCGGCACTATGCGGCTATACCTGGACAAAGACTCGGGAGCATGACGTTACAGAGATATTGGCTACCCTGAATAAGGCTGCCGATTCTGCATCATTGACAAGTGAGGAACAGGAAGCTTTCCTGGAACGTCTTGAACGCCGAATTATCCTCGTACCGGAACAGATCCGTAAAGGTTCGTGGCGGTTTGAGGTAATGAGTGCCAAGGGTCTCGATTACCGCGGCAAACTGCGTCTTGTAGAGGCAGCCATGAGTGGAAGGGATGAACGGCTGGCCGTTACTCTGGCAGTGGGTACTTCAGTGGAGACGGTTCTTGTTCTCCCGATGAAACTGGAAAAAGACGGTGACGATCATGTCCTTGTGGGACTTACCCTTCCTGAAGAAGAGGAAGTTAGATATAAAATACGGAAAATTGGATTTCTCAAACGCATAAAGGCTTCACTGTTCTGACAGATTCGGTAATTTTGAGCGCTTGTCCAGAAATGAAAACAGCGTCTATACTGCGTCAATGACCATAAATACGGGTAAGAAGAAAGCAGGTGAGGTTCTTTCAAAATGATGAATTTGGTTCGGAGGCAAGACAGGTTGAAGCACAGAAAGCGCAGTGTACCAGGGGTACATGAGCATTTCGAGCATTCAGCCAACGAAGCATCCGGGTCAAAGGCACATTTTGAAAGAACCTCAGGTATCTTCAAGGGTATCGATATTACCCTCATCACCATCCTGAGCATCATGGTTGCAGGTATCCTGGGTCTGTCCGGGGTTCTTATCTGGCTTGTAGCCACCCTTTAACAATGAATCTTATGGTTACTCCGGCGCCTGGCATCCGGTGAACAGTTCAAACTGCAGTCGAGCCTGAGCTTTGAGCATATCGGATCCGTTCAAGGTCCTCACACCGGCCGAACGGGCCCTCGCCAGAAGAACCGTCTCCACAGGTTCGTAAATCATGTCGTATACTAAAGAGCATCCTCGGGGATTCCACCAGGGTGCCGGATCAGCCTTTTCATTCGGATGCATTCCCACGCTTGTGGTCTGAACCGCCAGATCGACGCCGCCCTCCAATAGCGGCAGTGCTTCATCGGACAGAGGTCCCCAGGCTTGACCCGTCTCCTCAGCGAGTTGCCGGGCTTTATCAATAGTCCGGTTGAGTATCACCAGTTTCAAACCGGCATCGATGAGGGCATGTACAGCAGCTCGAGCTGCCCCTCCAGCTCCGAAAATCAGGGCTTTTTTCCCTTTCAGTTCTTCGACTGATCCAAGACCCATGGCACCGGGTAAAGGTTCAAGGAAACCTGCGGCATCGGTATTTCCGGCTCGCCATCCGTCTCCGACTCTCAGTAGAGTGTTGGCAGCCCCGATCCTGCGAGCCGGATATCCCGAATAATCGCAGATTGCGAGAGCCTTTTCCTTGTGGGGAACCGTAACCGAAAGTCCCCTGAGTCCCCAGATATCACAGGTTTCAAGAAGTGTAGCGATATCATCGGCACGAACCGGCAGATAAGTTCCCTTCAGCCCGGCATCCCGCAGCCATCCGTTATGGATTATCGGAGAACGGCTGTGAGCAATCGGATCGCCGACAACGGCGTAGAGAGGTGTCGATTCGTTTATCTCGCTGAATCTGTACAGGGTTTCAAGAGTCTTCGGATCAAGCTGGCCCGGTGCCGCTGCAGGAGGTTCACCGGGGCCGCCCAGAGCGGAAGCGTAGGTCCAGACTGAACCGAAGCGGTCCGCCAGTATCCTGGACGGCGTACCGTACTCATCCATGCCAAGAATCACTTTTTCACCTATGGACTCGGTGGCAAGGGCTACCCGTGCCAGCGTCAACAGCCGGCGGCTGCCTGTACATCGGGCCGCCAGCTTCGGTATGGAACCGCCTTCGGCCATCCTGCGTATCATCTCTGCCAGATCAGATACCGGCTGTTCGAGAAGCGTCCCGTCGAAATCATGCATGGATCGTATAATCCGTGTCCCGGCTGCATCGGCGGCTGCGGCTGCGGCAGCATCAGCCATGGTCCGCTCGTGCTCGAGGTCGATATAAGCCCAGGCACCCGACTCAAGCAGTGACAAAAACAGATTAACCCGATCCTCTTCCGTCTCACCGTTCTTACCCCAAAGCCCGCCGTCTTCGGGAAGCCGTATCGTTAGAATCAAGGGGATTTCTGTCCTCACAGGCAGATCAACGGCTTTGAGTCGCTCTGAAGGATTCAGCAGATCGAGACGCATCTCCGCCATGTCAATATAGGAACGATACCGTTCAAGTTGGGCCAGAACTCCATCATAAGTAGGGGCGGTCAGGCAGAGGCATAGAGAACTCACCAATCACTCCTGTAAACATAGAGATCGTTCAGTCTTCCATCATCAGCAAAGTAGAGCCGGATTCTTACCGGATAACCCCTGTCGGGAAGGGTCCAGGTGGGCTGCTCGTCCCAATCATTGATAGGAGGACCCCACAGATCCGTTACTTCGGACAAC